>DAIRDI010000021.1:0-18538 GCA_036796235.1 Candidatus Competibacteraceae bacterium
TCGCGCGCCAGGGTCAGGCCGTTGAGCAGGCAGTTGGCGCCTTCCCCGTCCAGCAATGCGTCCAGATCGACGCGGGCCAGTTGGCCGCCGAAAGCGAGCAGGTGCAAGTTCAACTGGCTGTCGCGATCCTGCTGGACCTGAATCCCGCCGAGATGAAAAGCTTGTGGCGACTCTTCCTGAATCTGGTGGAAATCCAGCGCCGCGCCCGCGCCGAGCGTCAGTTCGGTCACCGGCGCGTTCAGATAGCGGCCCGCGCCGCGATATTCGACCACCACCGTCGCCCGCGCACCCTCCTCCAGCACCAACAGCAGGCGGGGATGCAGAGCCATATCGCCGCCGGTGGCGTGCAGGATCAGATGGATCGGGGTTTCCAGCGCGGTCCCGCGCGGGAGATGGACGAACACGCCATCGTCGAGGAACGCGGTGTTCAGTGCGGCGAACGGCTGCTGTTCCAGTCCCGGTAGCCGATCCAAATACGCCATGACCCGTTCGGGGTGCGCGGTCAACGCTTTGCGGAGACTGGCGATCGATGCCTGATCCGGCAACACGCACTCGTGGGACAAGCCTGGCATGAACCGGCCGTTGACGAACGCCAGACGGTGCGCCGGCACATCCTCCAAGGTCGGCAGGATTCCCGCTTCGATCAACGCCTCGGCGGGCGGTTGCAGCGTGAGGGCTTGCAGGGCGCTCAGATCGGTCAACCGCCAGGCTTCCTGCTGGCGGGTCGGCCAGCCCAGCGCCTCAAAACGGGCGAACGCCTCGCGCCGCAGGCGGGCGAGCGCCTCCGGTTCGCGGCGATCCGCCATGAAGGTGGCGAAGCGCTGGCGGTACGGATCGGCAAAGAGGGGAGCGACGGCGGTCATGGCATCACCTCTCAGGCCGCGCGGCGAGCCCGACCGGGCTCCTCGTTGTACAGCGCATAGCCCTGTTCTTCCAGTTCCACCGCCAGTTCCTTACCGCCGGACCGGACGATGCGACCGTTGAACAACACATGCACGTGGTCGGGCACGATATAGTCCAACAAGCGCTGGTAGTGGGTGATCACCAGGAAGCCGCGCTCCGGGCCGCGCAGGGCGTTGACGCCGTCGGCGACCACTTTCAGGGCATCGATATCCAGCCCGGAATCGGTCTCGTCCATCACCGCGAAGCGCGGTTGTAGCACCGCCATCTGGAAAACCTCGTTGCGCTTTTTCTCACCGCCGGAGAAGCCTTCGTTGACCGAGCGCTTGAGCATGGATTCGTCCATTTTGACCAGTTTCATGCGCTCTTGGACCAAGTCCCAGAAGTCCATGGCATCCACCGGCGGCTCGTTACGGTACTTGCGCACGGCGTTGACGGCGGCCTTGAGGAAATACAGATTGGCGACGCCGGGGATTTCCACCGGATACTGGAAGGCCAGGAACAAGCCCTCGCAGGCCCGGGTTTCCGGGGTCATCTCCAGCAGGTTTTTACCCTCGAACAGGATGTCGCCGGCGGTGACCGTGTAGCCTTCGCGGCCGGCGATCACGTTGGCCAGCGTGCTCTTGCCGGAGCCGTTCGGTCCCATGATGGCGTGGGTCTCACCAGGACGAATGGTGAGGTCGATGCCCTGGAGAATCTCCCGATCCTCGACGGTGACGTGCAAGTTGCGGATTTCCAACATGATACGTGATTTCCTTTAGCCTTTGGCCGGTAGCCTTCTCGATTTACCCGACGCTGCCTTCCAGCTTCAACTCGATCAACTTCTGCGCTTCCACGGCGAATTCCATGGGCAGCTCCTTGAACACCTCTTTGCAAAAGCCATTGACAATCAGGCTGACGGCGTCCTCGGTGCTGATGCCGCGCTGCTGGCAGTAGAAAATCTGGTCCTCGCTGATTTTGGAGGTGCTGGCTTCGTGCTCCACCTGAGCGGTCGGGTTCTGAATCTGGAGGTAGGGGAAGGTGTGCGCGCCGCACTGATCGCCCATCAGCAGCGAGTCGCATTGCGAGTAATTGCGGGCGTTTTCCGCGGTCGGCAGCACCTTGACCAGCCCCCGATAGGCGTTCTGACCGTGGCCGGCGGAAATGCCCTTGGAGACGATGGTGCTGCGCGTGTTCTTGCCGATGTGGATCATCTTGGTGCCCGTATCGGCCTGCTGGTAATCGCGGGTCAGGGCGACGGAATAGAACTCGCCGACTGAATTATCGCCGCGCAGCACGCAGCTGGGATATTTCCAGGTGATGGCCGAGCCGGTCTCGACCTGGGTCCAGGAGATCTTCGAATCACGACCCTTGCACAACCCGCGCTTGGTCACGAAGTTGTAGATGCCGCCACGGCCCGCGGCGTCGCCCGGATACCAGTTCTGCACCGTGGAATATTTGATCGTGGCGTTGTCCAGCGCCACCAGCTCCACGACCGCCGCGTGTAGCTGATTTTCGTCGCGCATCGGCGCGGTGCAGCCTTCCAGGTAGGAAACGTAGGCGCCTTCATCGGCGATGATCAGCGTCCGCTCGAATTGCCCGGTATTGCTGGCGTTGATGCGGAAATAGGTGGACAACTCCATCGGGCAGCGCACCCCCGGCGGGATGTAGACGAAAGAGCCGTCGGAGAACACCGCTGAATTCAGGGTGGCATAGTAGTTGTCGCGATAGGGGACCACGGAACCCAGGTACTGGCGCACCAGTTCGGGATGCTCGTGCACCGCTTCGGAGAACGAGCAGAACACGATGCCCTGTTCCGCCAGGCGGCCCTTGTAGCTGGTCGCCACCGACACCGAGTCGAACACCGCGTCCACCGCCACGCCGGCCAGAATGGCCTGTTCCGCCAGCGGGATACCGAGCTTTTCGTAGGTGCGGCGCAACTCCGGATCGATCTCCTCCAGACTCTTAGGCCCGTCGCCCTTCTGCTTGGGCGCGGAGTAGTAAGAAAGCGCCTGATAGTCGATGGGCGGATAATGGACGCGCGCCCATTCCGGCTGCTTCATGGTCAGCCAGTGGCGATAGGCTTGCAGCCGCCATTCCAACAGCCAATCCGGTTCCTGCTTCTTGGCCGAGATCAGCCGGATGACGTCCTCGTCCAGACCGGGCGGCACGCTGTCCTGTTCGATGTCAGTGATAAAGCCGTACTTGTAATCGCTGGCGGCGAGACGTTCGAGAGTGGAAGTGCTGTCGGTCATGGCTTGGGCGTCCTGTTGCGGAATTGGGCGATTCAAAGGGAATGGCCGGCGGCGTGGAGGGCCGTGGCTCGACTCGGCGCATGGAAACGCACCGGCTTGGGCGGGTCGGGTCGGCTCATTTCCAGCAGGCTGATGCTTTGCAAGGCGGTATGGATGGCCTGATTGATGCGGCTCCAGTGACCGCTGACCTCGCAATGCTCCAGCCGGGAACAGCCGTCGTGGTTGCCGGTGCTGCATTCGGTGATCGCGATGGGACCTTCCAACGCACCGACGATGTCGGCCGCCGAAATCTCGGTCGCCGACCGCGCCAGACTGTAGCCTCCCTGCGCGCCGCGCTGCGAGATCAAGAGTCCGGCCCGCGCCAGACTCTTGAGGATTTTGCTCACCATCGGCAGCGGCAGTTGGCGCTGTTGGGCCAAGGCGGTGGCGCTGCGCGGTTGGCCCTCGGCTTGGGCCAGGCAAGTCATCAAGACGATGCCGTAATCGGCTTCCCGAGTGATTCGGATCATGGGCGCTCCGCGTGAGGCGTTTAATCAGTACAGGATTAGTACTATTTACAGGTAGGATAGTTCCAAACGCGGCGTTTGCCAAGAGGTAAAGGTTTGAGGGTTTTTTGTCCGACTGCTACTCAGGGTCCGCCGCGCGTGGGTCGCCCAGCAGGTAGCGGCCAGTCACCCGGTGAAAAGCCTCCGACGTCTTCGGTCCGGCCCGGCCATCCACCTTGACGAAAATTCCGGGAAGCGTGTTCAAAATTCGCTGCAACGCGGTCACCCAGGGTGAACTTTGCGTCTCGGCATAGCACAGCAGCGGCCAGACCGGCAGATCGCTGACATCGGGAAACTGGATCAACTCGCGCTCCGCCATGCGCCGCAGCAACACCGCCGTCCCGCAGCCTCGGGCGACCGCAGTCTCGTTCCAAGTCTCATCGGTCACATACTTGCCGTGGCGATAATGCAGCGAATAGCTCCATAAATAGGGCGAAGGCGTCTCGGGATGGTGGAGCCGGTAGCCCCAGCCGCCGCGTCCTTCCAGCTTGAACAGCGTGCCGGCGATGCTCCAGTCCGACCATTGATCGAAATAGTCCAGGCTCAGGGCGTCGGCGGCGCTGTCCTCCCAACAGAACGGCGGCTCCCCAACGAGCGGCCGGCCCTCGGGCACATGCTGGGTGCGTTCAGTCAGTGGATCGCCGTTATGCAAATGCACGGTGAAATCATGATCGGTATCGACCTCATGCACCACCGCCACCACGAACCAGGGCGCCCGTACCCGTTCGCCGACCGCATGGTAACGGTCGCGGTCCGCCAGCATGGCGTCGATCCGCTCGTCCATCTCGGCAGCCCGCTCCTCGCGCAGGATGCAAGTGGCGAACAGGCGCCGGTACTCGTTTTCCAGTTCTCCCGTCAGGGTGATGCGGCTCATCGTCGAATCTCCGTGGTGCCCGATCATGAACGATTGAAACAATCAGCCTAGACGCCCGCCGAGCGCAACGCCAGTTTCACCGCGACCAGCACCGCCAGAATCAGTAGCAGCGTCAGCGCCAGGCCCACCAGGATGTAATGAATGGGTCGGCCGTGCTGGAAATCCCGCGCGCGGTTGCGTTCGCTCTGCACGCCGAAAAACCCGGCCAGCACGCTGAAAAGAATGTCGAATAGTCCCGGCGCACGGTCGGAAGAGGAGGGAACGGGTTTGGGTGACGGTTCGGGGCTGCTCATGAGGGTTCTCCGGGTCTGGTGGTAAAGGGGCAAGTTGTGGGCGACGAACGACGGCGCGCGGACCGCCAGGAAATTCCCCCTGGACTTACAGCGGCTCCAAGTCGATGGATTGACGGTCCGCGGGCTCTATAATAACCGCTGCAAGATCGCACTACTCTGACTGGCCTACCCGCGAATCCAACCACCATGTTCTCCGCTTCACTGCCACTGCTCGCATCGACCGCGCCCGACGCCCCGCTGGTTTGGCGGCAGGGTCGGCCTGTCAGCCGCGCGGTGTTTCTGGGTCATGTCGCCCGCGTTGCCCGCTGGTTGCCGCCCGCGCGCTTCCTGCTGAATCTTTGCGAAGACCGCTACCTATTCATGGTCGCATTCGCCGCCGCGGGCCTGAACGGCCAGACCAACCTGCTGCCGTCCAGTCGCGCCAGCCTGCATTGGCAACAATTATCCGCAGCGTATCCGGACAACGCCCGGATCGGCGACGCCGACATCGCCAGCATCCTGGAAGCAGATCCGGTCGTCTCCGCCGAGTGCGCCATTCCCGAACTGCCGGGCGGGCACGTCATGGCCATCGCCTTCACTTCGGGCAGCACCGGCCACGCCAAGCCCAACCCAAAATCCTGGGGCGAACTGGTCAGCGGCGCTTGGCAAGCGCGGCAACGCTTCGGCTTCGCGGCGGGCATGACCATCGTCGCGACCGTGCCGCCTCAACACATGTACGGCCTGGAAACCTCGATCATGACCGCGTTGGCCAGCGGCGCCAGCGTACATGGAGGCCGGCCGTTCTTTCCGGACGACGTTCGCGCCGCGCTGGCGGTAGTCCCGGCGCCGCGGGTGCTGGTCACTACCCCCATCCATCTGCAAACTTGCGTTCGAGCGGGATTGCGCTGGCCGTCCGTGGCTTTCCTGATCTCCGCCACCGCGCCGCTGGCGCCCGCGCTCGCCGCCGACGCCGAAACCACCTTCGGCGCCCCCGTGCTGGAAATCTATGGTTTTACCGAAGCAGGTTCCATCGCCAGCCGTCGCACCCTGGACGGCGACCGCTGGCGGCTCTACGACGGTTTCCAGATCCGCGACGGCCAGTTGTCCGGCGCCCATTTGCCGGAACCGGTCCCCTTGAACGACTTGGTTGAAGTTTGCGGCGGGAGCGAATTTCGCCTGCTCGGCCGATGCGAGGATCTGGTGAACATCGCCGGCAAGCGCCACTCGCTGGCCGCCCTCGGCCATGAGATCAATCAGATCGCCGGCGTGGTGGAGGGCGTGTTCGTATTGCCCGATGACCGCAGCGCCGACGTCCAGCGGTTGATGGCCCTGGTGGTGGCGCCGGCGCTGAGCGAACGCCAGGTGCTCGCCGCGCTGGCCGAACGCATCGACCCGATCTTCCTGCCGCGGCCGTTGCTCAAAGTGGACGCCTTGCCACGCAACGACACCGGTAAAATCACCCGGGAAGCGCTGCTGGCTCTGATCGACGCGAGCCGCTCCTCCACCAACGCCCGACCTTCTGACCCAAACCCTCGAAATCATGAGTTCTGAAGCGCTAAAACACGCTCGTCCGCCGCGTTCGTCGCCCCGCTCGGAAACCCGCTGCGTGATTCCCGCCGACCATCCCAGTCTGGCGGGACATTTCCCCGGTAATCCGATCGTGCCGGCGGTGGTGATCCTGGACGAGGTGCTGCGAGCATTCGCCGCCTGGCAGCCGGAGCATCCGCCCGTCGGCATACCGGTGGTCAAGTTCCTGGCCCCTTTGCAACCGGATCAGGCTTTCACCATCCGGTTCATCGAAACCAAAGGACAGCAGTTCCGGTTCGAGTGCTTGCGAGAAGATGGCCAGCGGCTGGCGCAGGGCTGTCTGCTCCTGAGCGACGGCGATCGGTAGGCAACGACCCCGCCGTCCCGGCCCCCTTCGCTATTTCCGGCCGTAGTAGGCGCGAAACAGATCGAACTCCACGGTGCAACCGGCCTCGGCGAAGCCGGCGTCGCGGATCGCCTGGATGATGGTTTCCGGTGAAACGCAGTTTTCGATGGTGTCCCAGTAATAACGCATCAGCGTTTGCATGTCCCGGCTACCGGTGGTCGCTCGGCTGAGGAACGGGATCGCTCGCCCCAGATAAAACTTGAGAACGGCGCGCTTGAAGGGCTGGACAGGTCGGGCGATTTCCAGGATCAACAGCGTTCCACCGGGCCGCAACACGCGATGAAATTCACGGAAGGTCGTCTGGAGATCGGCGACGTGCCGCAGCGCGTAGCCCATGCTGACCAGATCGAAACAGGCGTCGGCGACCGGAACCTGTTCCATCAGACCCTGGATCAGCGGCAGATCCAGTTGCCGGCGCACCTCGTCCAGCATCCCCATGCTGACGTCCAAACCGACCACCGAATGCCGGTCGCCGGTGATCGCCAGCGCCTGCCGGGCCACCAGCCCGGTGCCGATGGCCACATCCAGCACGCTCATGCCGGGGCGCAATCCCGCGCGCAGCAACGCCCGGCGTCGGTACCAACTGCCCGAGCCGAACGAGAGCAGGCGATTGACCCGGTCGTAATAACGGGCGGTGCGATCGAACATGCCGCGCACGAAAGCCGGACGTTGCGCCAGGTCCGGGTAATAATCCGGCAGCACCGGATGTGGTTCGAGCGGTTTTTCAGATTTCACGGAACATCTCTCTTCGTTGTTAACCTTGAGCCTCGGAAACCGCTACCCCTTCGATTTCGACGAGCAGATCCGCGCGACAAATCTCCGCGCGCAGAAACAGCAGCGGCACGGCTCCGAACGTCTGGACGATCCGGTCGCGCAGCGGCGCTGGATCGAAGCCCGGTCGCACGTAGACCTTCAACAGAGTTGGTCGCAAGGGGGCCGGAGTCGCGCTGTTCGCCTGGTCGAGCAGCGCCTGGAGGTTGCGTAGCGTTTCCTCCAGTTGCGCCATCAGTTCGAGGTGCTGGCTGGCGTGACCGACCACGCTGGCGGTGCCGGAAATGTACAGATGCGCCGCGTTCGACGATCCCCAGGTCTTGAGGATGGCGCGCGAGAACGAGGGACTGGTGGGGCCGTACTGGCGCGGGTAATGAAACGCGCTCACCTGACGGGGATTCTCGATCTGTACCCCAGCCTCCCGACTGGCGAGGGCGTAAATCCGCAAACCCGGTTGCCGGGTCCCGATGGCGCAGGCGGCCGGTAGGTGGCTTTCGCATTCCGCCCTCTCCGCCAGGAACGCCAAATGCCGGCCCACGCAAAACGCCTGATAACGCTCCAAACCGCCGGCTTCGCGAGTGATGGCGGGGAAGTAGTTCCAAACCCGTAGCAGGTGCGGATACCCGCGGGCGCGCGCCGCCGCGAACAGCCGCCGGTACGCCGTGCTGGTCAGGAGACTCAGGTCAGCGGCGGACGATTCGGGCAGGCTTAACTGTAAAAACAACACCGCGCCGTTATCCGCGTAACCCACACCATCCAGAATCCCGGTGCGCGCCGGCCGCGCGCCGCGCCAGATCTCGACGGTCGTAGTTCCACCCAGTTCCGGCAGCGCAATCGGGCAGACCCGCGGGTCCGGGGGGGCCGCAACCGATTCCTGAAACCGCACGAGCGCCAGCACGCACGGGTCCGCCAACCATTCATCCGCGCGCGCGCTGTCACAGTAAAAAAGAGTGAGGGGAGCTATGCCATTCCGCATCAATCAAGCGTCCGTCCACCGTGCTCTGGAAAATTCAAACAGTCCATTCGCCCGGCGAACAATAACTTTCGTAAGGGTTTTATGCTGCAAAATCGCACGGTTGCGAGTTTTGATCGCATAGCCTGATATAGTTTATGCTTCTGTCCGTCAATGCTGAATAATTGCATTACTGATATTGCCCATTCTTTAAACGAGGTCACCCATGGACGCGCTTCTGGACGTTCTGTCGCCGTTTGAATTAGAGATCGCCCGCCTGCTGGTCGAGACCCTGCATCTGGACGATCTCCCACCCGAAGACATCGCCCCC
The DNA here is from genome assembly GCA_036796235.1 of Candidatus Competibacteraceae bacterium. GTDB lineage: Bacteria > Pseudomonadota > Gammaproteobacteria > Competibacterales > Competibacteraceae > REEE01. The sequence continues at coordinate 8,813 of DAIRDI010000021.1, forward strand.
GAGGAACCGTTGTTCGGCGAGGGACTCGGCCTGGACTCCATCGATGCGCTGGAGCTGGCGCTGGCGATTCACAAGACCTATGGTATCCAACTCCGCTCCGAGGATAACGAAAATCAACGGGTTTTCGCGTCGCTCCGCGCCCTGAGCCAACATATCGCCCAGCATCGCGTCCGCTGAAGGGGCGCACTCTCCCGTCGGGCGTCGTTCTTCCATGAGCCAGCAGTGGGCGCGGTTGCCGGAACGGGGCAGCCCTCTGGCGTTACGCTTGATTTGCTGGATCGCCCTGCATGTCGGACGACCCACGAGCCGCGCCTTGCTTTATCCCATCAGCGCGTATTATCTGGCGACCACCGCCGCCGCTCGCCGCAACTCGCGACGCTTCTTGCGCCGGGCGCTGGGCCGCGAGCCGGGCTGGCGGGAAATGTTCTGCCATTTTCATAGCTTTGCCGCCACGATTCTGGACCGGGTCTATCTTCTGAGCGGCCGCCTGAACCTCTTCGAGATCGAAATCAATGGCGGCCAGCGGATTCTGGACCAGGTTGCCTCGGGCCAGGGTTGCATTCTGCTGGGATCGCATCTGGGCAGTTTCGAGGCGCTGCGGGCCATCGGGGTGACCTTGCGGGATTTTCCCATCAAAATCCTCATGAACACCGGGCAAAACCCGTTCGTGACCCAGTTGCTCGATACCCTGAATCCGGCGCTGGCGCGGACCATCATCCCCATCGGCGAACCCGACACCCTGTTGAAGGTTCGGGAAGGCTTGGAGAAAGGTTGCATGATCGGCGCGTTGGGCGATCGGGTGGCGCAAGACGACAAGATCGTGCGCTGCCAGTTTTTTGGCCAGGAAACGGCTTTTCCGAGCGGGCCGCTGCTGCTGGCGAGACTGATGGGCTGTCCGGTGATTCTGTTTTTCGGGCTGTATCGCGGTGGTAACCGCTACCAAATCCATTTCGAGACGCTGGCCGAACCGATTCGGCCGGAAGCGGGCCGTCGGGAACACATCGCCGTCTGGACGCAGCGTTATGCCGACCGCCTGGAACATTACGCGCGACTTGCGCCCTACAACTGGTTCAATTTTTACGACTATTGGCGGGAGGATGCATCATGAACCCCGGCAGGGCGCTCTCCGGACGGTTCGCCCGCCAGCGCGGCATGGGCTGGGACGGTCTGGCGATGTTGCTGCTGTCCAATCTGGCGTTGTTGGCGACGCTGGGATTGAGCGGGTTATGGCAATTCCGGCGCGTGTGGCGGATCGCGCGCGACGCGCCGGCCACCTTCGCCGACGAGGAGGGATGGGTGGTGGTGCTGGGGCTGCGGTTGCGGGGCGACCGGATCGCGCCCGATTATGCCTGCCGACTGGAACGCGCCGCCATTCTTTATAAGACCAATCCCCGGCGACGATTGCTGCTGGTGGGCGGTCGCACCGGCAGCGCATTCAGCGAAGCCGAACGCGGCCGGCAATTTCTGCTGGAGTGCGGCGTGCCCGCCGATCATTTGGTTATCGAGGATCAGTCCCTGAATACCCTCGACAACCTGCGCCAGGCCCGTCGGTTCTTGGAGGGAAGCGCGCGACAAACCTGGCTTTTGGTGACCCAGCGTTACCATCTGGCCCGCGCGCGCGCGTTGGCGCGCGGGTTGGGCTTGCAACCCCGGTTGTGCGCCGCCGAAGAGCGTTTTCTTATCGATCCGCAAACGCTCTGGCGGCTGGTCCTGGAAGCCTATTACCTGCACTGGTACGACGTTGGCCGAACCTGGTCGCGCTGGACCCGCAATCGCGGCAGTCTGGCGCGGATCACCTGAAGCGACCTGCAATGAAGGTGTCTCTGAGCGGTGTCCGTTATGCTAATAAACAACTATTCAACTATTCGAAAAGCAGTAAAAAATCACTATGAAAAATATGTTTATCCACAATTTCCACTTCTGGCTTCAGTAAAAGAGCACGATACTTATGCGCTCAATATCGAATCGCTACTGGCGCATTTCAACGGAAAACATCTTGCGCCAGAATGCGGAAAAATTCTTTTAGCGGGTTGTGGCGGATTTTCGCCCTACCCCACGGCTGTTGCAAATAAAAAAGCCAAAATAACCGCATTGGATCTTTCAAGAGCCAATCTCAATAGAGCAAGATTACATACCTGGCTCCATCTTCATTTTAACGTGAAATTTATTGAAGAGGATTTTATCAATGCAAAGGTTATTTTAGGCGAGAGCCGCTTTCACTTCATCGATTTTTATGGCGTCTTGCACCATATTCCAGACGTCGCTCCTGCCTTGCAGACAATCCATGCGCTTTTAAAGGAAGGCGCTGTTGTCAGAATCATGGTTTACAGCGCGGGGGCAAGACGGTCCATTCAGGCTGCCAGAACCGCCATGAGGATGCTCCATGTCGATAAAGTGATAAATATAAAACGCTTATATAGGAAGGCAGCCGACAGCAGCCGTTTCAAGGATTGTATGGATTCAACCTATGAAGCTAGTTTTGATTGGGGTCTTGCAGACATGCTGCTCCACCCCTATGCAAAAACATACAAGATAGATGAATTACTGGAAATTCTTCGTACAGCACAATTAGAACCCATTTTATTTATTCATTCAGGCGCGCTTTCAGATATCCAAGACGAGATTGAAAGAATTAAAAATAAAGAGATCACTAATAAATTAACGACAAACTTTATTCTGTTCGCTGGCCGAACGGAAGACTCCAAAATTCGCCTTGAATGGAATCGTTACAGGAAAACTCAAGATACCTATATTTCATTGAATCCAGTCATTAAAAGCTCTATGCCCCTGTTGCCGTTCAGAAAGCTGAAACCGGGGCCAAAACTTGGATTTGAAAATCCAGCGATCAATTTCAGAGCGAATCGTCTGCTCGCAAAGTTCAAGCATCCAATTAGAAAATCAACTCTCGAACCCGCCCAATGGGAAGCCATACAGCCCTATCTTAACGCCATGTTTCTGATTGAAACATACCGCTAGCTCGCGATATATCGCTTCCTCCAGACCCCTCCCCACAAGACTGCGGTTCGCCCGCCTCGATCAAAAATCGCAAGACCCAACAACTCCATATTTCGGGTAAAATCCGCATGGTTTAACCCTCTTACCCCGACTTGATTCTCCGATGACCACCTTCCTCGACGAACTTCAGCGCCGCCGCACCTTCGCCATCATCTCCCACCCCGACGCCGGCAAGACCACGGGGTAGAAAGCCAGCCCCACCGACGAGAAACCAACATGAGCAGCTTGGGGAAACTGGATCGGATACGGATTAGCGGATTCAAGTCCATCGAACACTTGGATTTGAATCTGCGGCCGCTCAACATCCTGATCGGTCCGAACGGCGCTGGCAAATCCAACTTCATCGGCTTTTTCAGGTTCATGAACAAGTTGTTGGAGAAAAACCTGCAATTTCATGTGGCGCAGCAACTGGGCGCCGACAAGTTGCTGTTCTTCGGTCGCAAGCGCACCGACGCCATGATCTTTCACCTTGAATTTACCCCGAACGCCTACGGCTGTACGCTGGCGCCCGATGCCGCTGGTGGTTTGGTGTTCGCGAAAGAATATTGCCGGTTTTTCGGCCACAAAATTGGTTATAAAGGCGGTACCCAAACGCGTTCGCTCGCCGCCGCCGGCGCTAAGGAATCCGGGTTGCCCGACAGCCCCAACACCGCCACGCCGGCCGGTCATGTCGTCGGCTATCTGCGCGACTGGAAGGTTTACCACTTCCACGACACCAGCGAATCGGCCAGGGTCAAGCAACCGGGCCGCAGCGACGAAACCGATATCCTGCTACCCCAGGCCGACAATCTCGCCGCCTTCCTGCGCTCGATCCGCAATACCGACGCCTACACGCTGATCGTGCGCACCATCCGGCGAGTGGCGCCGTTCTTTCTCGACTTCGTGCTGGAGCCGGAACGGGACAATCCCAAACTGATCCGCCTGCGTTGGAAGCACCGGGGATCGGAGGATACCTTTGACGCCAGCGATTTCTCCGACGGTACCTTGCGCTTCATTTGTCTGGCTACCCTGCTGCTGCAACCGAAGCTTCCAACCATGATTCTGCTCGACGAACCGGAACTCGGTCTGCATCCTCATGCCCTGAATCTCCTGGCCGGCATGATGCGCGCCACATCCTCACGAACTCAGATCATCGCGTCCACGCAATCGGTCACGCTGGCCAATCAGTTCTCCTGGGAGGACTTGATTGTGGTCGACCGCGTCGACGATGCCTCCCAATTCCGTCGTCTGAGTGCCGCGGAAGTCTCGGTCTGGCTCGACGAATTCAGTATCGGGGAACTGTGGGAGAAGAACATCATCGGGGGGACGCCGTGACCGTGCGCCTCGCGATTTCGGTGGAGGGCCATACCGAGTTCGAGTTCTGCCGGGAAGTGCTGAAGTCCCATTTGTTGGCTTTCGGGGTGTATCTGGAACCCAAAATCGTTGTCACTCAACGCAATATCACCGGCCCTAACATCAAAGGAGGATCGATCTCGCTGGATCGGTTCAAGCGAGAGGTCCGACCACTGCTGTACTCCTTCGATCATGTGACCACGCTATACGACTTCCACGGATTCCGGGACCGCTTCGAGGGCGAATCGCCCGACGCTCTGTGCGCCCACTTGGCGGCAATCTTGGAAAACCCACGCCATTTCACTCCCTATTTGCAGGTTTATGAATTCGAAGCCCTGTTGTTTTCGGCCCCGAATGTCATAGCGCGATTTCTGGGTTGCCCGATTATCGGTGAGGTATTGCATCAGGCGGTCAAGGTATGCGGTGGCCCCGAAGAGGTAAACGATGATCCGGCAACCACCCCTGCAAAGCGCATCCAGGCAGCGTTCCACCAGCATCTCGCGCAACGCTACGATAAAACCTTCCACGGCCCACTCCTGGCCATGGAAATTGGCCTACCAGGCATTCGCGCTGCCTGCCCGCGCTTCGCTGCCTGGCTGAGCCGGTTGGAGCATCTTGCCGACTGACCCGCCCGTCGCCGATCAGGTACAATCCCCTGCCCTACAACCACGATCAACCCCCTGATTGGTAATGACCACCTTCCTCGACGAACTCCACCGCCGCCGCACCTTCGCCATCATCTCCCACCCCGACGCCGGCAAGACCACGCTGACGGAAAAGCTGCTCCTCTACGGGGGCGCGCTCGACCTGGCCGGCTCCGTCACCGCGCGCAAGAACCAGCGGGCCACCACCAGCGACTGGATGGAGCTCGAAAAACAACGCGGCATCTCCATCTCCTCCACCGTCCTGCAGTTTCCCTACCGCGACCGCATCATCAATCTGCTCGACACCCCCGGCCACGAGGATTTTTCGGAGGACACCTATCGCACCCTGACCGCCGTCGATTCAGCGCTGATGGTGATCGACTGCGCGCGGGGCGTCGAGGAGCGCACCATCAAGCTGATGGACGTCTGCCGGTTGCGCGATACCCCGATCTTCACCTTTATCAACAAGCTGGACCGAGACGGTCGCGAACCCATCGAGCTGCTGGACGAAGTCGAGGACATCCTCAAGATCCGCTGCGCGCCGATCACCTGGCCCATCGGCATGGGCCGGGAACTGAAGGGCGTCTACCATCTCAATCAGGACTTCATCCACCTTTACGACCCGTCGCGCGACGGCCGCATCAACACCGGCCACACCCTCCAGGGTCTCGACCATCCGGAAGTCGATCAAACCCTGGGCGCGGACCGGGCGCGCGCGCTACGCGACGAAATCGACCTGGTGCGCGGCGCGAGCCATGCGTTCGACCTGGAGGAGTATCTGGCCGGACGGTTGACCCCGGTGTTCTTTGGCTCGGCGCTGACCAGTTTCGGCGTGCAGGAAATGCTGGATGGCTTCATCGAAAACGCCCCGCCCCCGCGGCCATGCACCGCCGCCACCCGCGAAATCCGCCCCGAGGAAGACGCCTTCACCGGCTTCGTGTTCAAGATTCAGGCGAACATGGACCCGAAACACCGCGACCGCATCGCCTTCCTGCGGGTCTGTTCCGGCGCATACCAACCCGGCATGAAGGCGCGTCACGTCCGGCTGGGCCGCGACATCAAAATCGCCGACGCTCTGACCTTCATGGCCGCCGAACGCGAGCACGCCGAAGCCGCTTATCCCGGCGACATCATCGGCCTGCATAACCACGGCACCATCCGCATCGGGGACACCTTCACCCAGGGCGAGGACCTGCGCTTCACCGGCGTTCCGGACTTCGCCCCGGAACTGTTCCGCCGCGCCCGCTTGCGCGATCCGCTGAAGATGAAAGCGTTGCAGAAAGGGTTGGAGCAACTCTGCGAGGAAGGCGCGACGCAACTGTTTCGTCCGCTCAACAGCAACGACCTGATTCTGGGCGCGGTTGGCATCCTACAATTCGACGTAGCCGCCTTCCGGCTGCGCGGGGAATACGGCGTGGAGTGCGGCTTCGAGAATGTCAACGTCACCACCGCCCGCTGGGTGAGCTGCGCCGACGCCAAGCGCTTCGAGGAATTCAAAAACAAGCTGCGCGACAACCTGGCGCTCGACCATCACGGCGAGCTGGTCTACATCGCGCCCACCCGAGTTAATTTGCAACTGACCCAGGAACGCTGGCCCGAAATCCGTTTCGCCGCGACCCGCGAACACGGCTTGCACTGAATCATGCGCCATGTGCTGCAACGACTGGCCCGTGGTCTGTTCCGGCGGCTGTTTCGGGTGGAACTGCGCGGCTGGGAGCACTATCCCCACGACGAGCCCCGGTTGCTGATCGTCGCCAACCATGTGTCCTATCTGGACGGGGCGCTGCTGGCGGCGTTTTTGCCGGACTTGCCGATCTTCGTGATCAACACCCACATGGCCCGGCACTGGTGGGTGAAGCCGTTCATCGCCGTGACCCGCCACATCAGTATCGACCCGACCAATTCGCATTACCTGAAAACCCTGATCCAGCACATCAAGGCGGGCGAGCGGGTAGCGGTGTTTCCGGAAGGCCGGATCAGCGTCACCGGGGCGCTGATGAAAATCTACGAGGGGCCGGCGCTGGCCGCCGACAAGGCCGACGCCGCATTGGTGCCGGTGTACATCGAAGGCGCCCAGTACAGCCTACTGTCCCGTCTGGGCGGCATCGCGCGGCGCCGGCTGTTGCCGCGCATCCGGCTGACCATGCTGCCGCCGCGCCGGCTATCCGCGCCCGCCGGCAACAGCCGCGCCCGGCGCCGGCACTTGGGCCGGCAACTGGACGAATTGATGGTCGAGTTGGCCTATGCGGGGATGAACATCGAACAGCCGTTGACCTCGGCCTTTTTGGAAGCGTGGGAACGGCACGGCGGCCGCCGCGTGATTCTCGAAGACCCCCAGCACCAGCGGCTCGGCTGGCCGGCGCTGTTCGCCCGCGCCTTTATCCTCGCGGAACTGCTGGAATCCACATGCACCGATCAGAACGTCGGTCTGCTGCTCCCAAACAGCGCGGCGACCGTCATCGCCTTCCTAGCTTTGCACCTGCGCGGGCGGACGCCGGTGCTGCTGAACTTCACCGCCGGCACTCCCAATCTCCTCAGCGCCTGCCGCATCGCTCAAGTCAGGACGGTGCTCACCTCGCGGGTCTTCGTGGCAACCGCCAATCTGGAACCACAAACCGCTGCCTTGGGCGAACAGGTCCGGGTGCTGTGTCTGGAGGACTTGCGGCCCCAGGCGACGCTGCCGGTCCGGCTGCGTGGACTGGCGCGGGCGTTGACGCCGACACACCACTTCCGCCGCTGGGCCGGGCCGGTGCGCGCCGACGATCCAGCGGTGATCCTGTTCACTTCCGGTTCCGAGCGGGAACCGAAGGGCGTGGTGCTGACCCATCGCAATCTACTGGCCAACGTTGCCCAGGCGCGCGCCGTGTTCGATGTTACCCCGCGCGACGTCGTCCTGAATCCTCTGCCGCTATTTCACGCCTTCGGCCTGACCACCGCTACGCTGACGCCTTTGCTGCTAGGGACCCGGGTGCTGCTTTATCCCTCACCTCTGCACTACCACGTTATCCCGGAACTGAGCTACGAGCGGCGCGTTACGGTGCTGTTCGGTACGAATACCTTCCTGATGGGCTATGGTCGCCACGCCGATCCCTACGACTTTTGCAACGTGCGTCTGGTGGTGATGGGCGCGGAACCATTGCGGGAGGAAACCCGCCGGCTGTGGGCGGAGAAGTTCGGCATTCGGATCAGCGAGGGCTACGGTTTGACTGAAGCCAGTCCGGTGCTGGCCACCAACACCCGCCGCCACCATCGCGGCGGCACGGTCGGCAAGCTGTTTCCGGGCCTGGAATACGTTTTGGAACCGGTGGAAGGCATCGCCGATGGCGGGTTGCTATCCGTTCGGGGGGCGAACCTCATGGCTGGGTATCTATCGTCCGACCCACCGGGCCAAATCGCCCCGCCGCGCACCGAACGCGGACCCGGCTGGTACGACACCGGCGACATCGTGCGCGTCGACGCCGACGGTTTCTTCACTATCCTGGGCCGGGCCAAGCGCTTCGCCAAGCTGGGCGGTGAGATGATCTCGCTGGCCACGGTCGAGCAACTGGCCGCGACCTGCTGGCCGGACGCTCAGAGTGTCGCCTTCAATCTGCCGGACTCGGCCAAGGGCGAAATCATCGTGCTGCTGACCACCCAGCGCGACGCCGACCGCCAGGACCTGGTCGCGACGGCTCGCCAGGAAGGGCTGAGCGAATTCCATATTCCCCGTCGCGTGCTGACCGTGGGCGAAATTCCGCTGCTGGGTTCCGGCAAGCCCGACTATCCGGGCGCCCGCCGGATGGCGGAAGCGTCGAGCGCGACCGGCGCGGCGGAAACGTAGCAAGGAACGCCGAGCGTTGTGGATACCGCCATGCCGTTACAAGTTGCGGGCCGTCCCGCCGGAATCCAAACTGATACCGAAGAAGGCGAGAAATTCATATTTTGTAATATGAATTGACAATTTATGCGGTCCTGGCTACCTTGAACGCCATGATCCCGCGCACGCTGGAATCCAAACTTCGCGAACTGGCCGGTTACTATCCCGTGGTGGTGATAACCGGCCCGCGTCAGTCCGGCAAAACCACCCTCTGTCGGGCTACCTTTCCAGATCGGCCGTATGTGTCCATGGAAGCGCTGGATACCCGCGAGTTCGCGCGCGACGATCCGCGGGGGTTCCTGGCGCAGTATGCCGATGGCGCGATTTTCGATGAAATCCAGCATGTTCCGGAACTGCTGAACTACTTGCAAAGCGAGGTTGACGCCCAACCGGAGCCGGGTCGATTCGTCCTGACCGGCTCCCAGCATTTCGGTTTGTCGCAAGCCATTTCCCAATCGCTGGCTGGACGCTGCGGCATTCTCGTGCTGCTGCCGCCGAGTTTGGACGAACTGCGCGCCTTTCCCTCAGCGCCGGACGATTTGTATTCGGTGCTCTGGCAAGGAGCTTATCCCCGCATCTACGACCGCGACATTCCGGCGCATCGCTGGTTGGCGGACTACACGACCACCTATCTCGAACGCGACGTCCGCCAGATTATCAACGTCGGCGATCTCCAAGCCTTTACCGGGTTCCTGAAACTGTGCGCCGGACGCACGGCGCAGGAGGTTAATTTATCGGCGCTCGGCGGCGATGCTGGGGTTTCGCACAACACGGCGCGCGCCTGGTTGTCCGTCCTGGAAACCAGCTACATCATTCATCGTCTACCGGCCTGGCATCTCAACATCCGCAAGCAGGTGGTCAAGGCGCCCAAGCTGCATT
>DAIRDI010000022.1:0-18196 GCA_036796235.1 Candidatus Competibacteraceae bacterium
CCGTCGCTCCCGCATTATGCTTTAATGATAGCGGGTCCGAGGGCTGGCGGAGATGCGGCGTCGAAGGGTGAATGGCCGCGTCCGGAAAAGCAGGCCCTCCACGAAGAATTTATGGTCGTGATGGATTATCCAGTGGAACAAGGATTGCTAATTGTGAAAAAATACCGTGAATTATTTATTGCGGACTATCGGTTCTCACCGTGATCGATTCGGAGGGTTTTCGGCCCAACGTCGGGATCATCCTGTACAATGCGGAAGGACGCCTGTTCTGGGCAAAGCGGATCGGCCAGCACTCCTGGCAGTTTCCCCAGGGCGGCATTCAGTGGGATGAGTCGCCGGAGCAGGCCATGTTTCGCGAGCTGGCTGAGGAAACCGGCCTGCTGCCCGAGCACGTGCAAGTGATCGGCTGCACCAAGGGCTGGTTGCGCTATCGCTTGCCCAAGCGGTTGATCCGACGCGGCGGCAGACCGCTCTGTATCGGCCAGAAGCAGATCTGGTTCCTGTTGCGGATGTTGGGTGGGGAGGACGCCGTGCGGCTGGATCGGTCCGATCACCCTGAATTCGACCACTGGCAATGGGTGGATTACTGGTATCCGTTGCGAGCCGTGGTCCCGTTCAAGCGGCAGGTTTACTGGCGGGCTCTGCGCGAACTGGCCCCTCTGCTGCTGGTCGACTGCTTGCCGGAAGAGGCAGCGACCGACGCCCTCGGATCCCGATTCCGCGCCCTGGATGCGCCCGATCTTGGCCCCGACCCTCCAGCGCTGCCCGTCCGACCATCGCGGTCGGGAGCGGTCGTACCGAAGACCCGCGACCTGTGGCCAGAACCGGTTCGACCCGCCGCCGCGAGCAAGCCGGCGATCGTTTTGCCATTGCGGCGCAAGGATCTTGGCCAACACCCAGTCATCACCCGCATGGTGGTGGCGACGCGGCGCCGGGAGTTGCTGGATACGGCGGCCTTGGCGCCGACGCTTGAGTCACCCGTGGCGGCGCCCCTGGACGAAGTCCGATCGTCGCGCGCCGCCGCGCCGGACTCCTACCGCCTGTCCCGGCGCTGATCCTTTCCGCCCCGCCACCGGTTGCCTGTCGAGGACGGTCCCATGCTGGATACCCTGCGACGCATCGTGCAGGACATCAACGCCACCCGCGACCTGAACGAAGCGCTCCATCTCATCGTCGCCGAGGTCAAGGCCGCCATCCACACGGATGTCTGCTCGGTCTACATGACCGACCACGCGCGCGGCGAATATGTATTGATGGCGACCGACGGCCTGCGACCGGGTGCGATCGGCAAGGTACGGCTGAAGTTCGGGCATGGACTGGCCGGGCTGGCCGCGAGCCGCGCCGAACCCGTCAACGTCGAAAACGCGCCCGCGCACCCCGCTTTCCGTTACATCGCCGCTACCGGCGAGGCGCCCTTCCACGGTTTTCTCGGCGTGCCGATCATCCGTCGGCGCAAGGTGTTGGGCGTGCTGGTGGTGCAGCAGCGCGAGCAGCGCAAATATACCCCTGACGAGGAATCGTTCGTGGTGACGCTGGCCGCGCAACTGGCCGGCTGCATCAATCAGGCGGAAATCCGCCAGACCCTGGAACGGCTCGACGACGACATCTTGTCGGACACCCTGTTCCTCGAAGGCGTGGCCAGCGCTCGCGGTCTGGCGCTCGGCGAGGCGGTGGTGGTTTTTCCGGCCACCGCCATGGGTCTGGTGCCGGATAAGGACATCGACAGCCCGGAAATGGAGGCGGCGCGCTTCCGGCAGGCGGTGGCGGCGGAGCTGGCCGAGTTACAGCGCCTCAGCGAACGGATGCGCTTGCTGCTGTCGCCCGGCGACCGGGCGTTGTTCGACGCCTACGCCTTGCTGCTCGGGAGCGACAGCCTGGTCAATGGCACTCTGGAGCGGATTCACGCCGGTAACTGGGCGCCTGGCGCGTTGCGAGCCACCGTGCTCGAATATGCCAACATCTTCGCCGAGATGGACGACCCCTATCTGCGGGAGCGAGCCGCCGATATTCTCGATCTCGGCCAGCGTCTGCTGGATCGCCTGCAGGAAGCGCAAGCGGTCAACCGTCATTATCCTGATAACGCCATCCTCATGGGTGAGGAGATCAGCGTCTCGCAACTGCTGGACGTGCCGCCCGAGAAACTCAAGGGCTTGGTATCGGTGCGCGGCACCGGCACCTCGCATGTGGCCCTGCTGGCGCGCGGACTGGGGATTCCGGCGGTGTTCGGGGTCAGCAACCTGCCGCCGGGGCGTCTGCACGGCCGCGAGGTGGTGGTGGATGGCTACACGGTGCGGGTGTGCATCCAACCTAGCCCGGCGCTGCGCCAGGAATACCAGAAGCTGATCGCCGAGGAAGCCGAACTGTCGCGCGATCTGCAACACCTGCGCGATTTGCCGGCGGAAACCCCGGACGGTCATCGGTTGGAGCTGCACGCCAATTCCGGGCTGTTCGCCGACATCGCCGCCGCGCGTAACAGCGGGGTTCAGGGGGTTGGACTGTACCGCTCGGAACTGCATTTCTTCCTGCGCGACCGCTTTCCAGGCGAGGAGGAGCAGACCACGCTCTACACCCGGGTGCTGCGGATCATGGACCCGCACCCGGTGGTGTTGCGCACCCTGGATATCGGCGGCGACAAGCCGCTGCCCTATTTCCCGATCAGCGAGCAGAACCCGTTCCTGGGCTGGCGCGGCATCCGGATCAGCCTGGATCAGCCCGACCTGTTCAAAACCCAGTTGCGGGCCATGCTGCGGGCCACCGTCGCCTATTCAAACCTGGCGATCCTGTTTCCGATGATCAGCAGCGTCGGGGAATTGCGCGAGGCGCTGGAGTTGCTGCGCTGCGCGGAGGAGGAACTCCGGGAAGATGGCGTGCCGGTCCAGCCTCCACGCGTGGGCATCATGGTGGAGGTGCCGTCAGCGGTCTATCAGATCGATACGCTGGTCCGGATGGTGGATTTCGTCTCCATCGGCAGCAACGATCTGACTCAGTATCTGCTGGCGGTGGACCGTAACAACGACCGGGTCGCCAAGCTGTACGACCCGCTGCATCCGGCGGTGCTGATGGCGATCCGCTACGTGATCGAACGGTGCCAGGTCGCGGGCCGGCCGGTGAGCGTCTGCGGCGAAATGGCCGGCGATCCAGCGTCGGCGCTGGTGCTGATGGCGATGGGGGTGGACAGCCTGAGCATGAATCTGGGCAGCGTGCTCAAAATCAAATGGCTGGTCCGCAGCATCCGCTACGAGGCCGCCCAGGATTTTCTGGCCGAGGTGATGGCGCTGGATCATGCCGCGGTCATCCGCGAACGCGCCCATGCTTTCCTCGACCAACAGGGTTTGAGCGGGCTGCTGCGGGTGGGAAAGTAGCGCTTGGGGTGGCGCCATGCCGAACTTTGCCCCGTTCCCGATGGACGGACGGGACCACCCCCGGCGGGAGCGGACGTTGCGCGCGGCCGCCCGGGTCTGGTCGGAAATCCTCATTCCGCTCAGCGCCAGGACACCACCTCCTGCAACCGTCGCCGCGAGCTGGGTTCCGGCAGCTCCGCTGGATAGCCCAGACTCAGCAGGGCCACGGGGACCAGCCCTGGTTCCAGACGCAACACCGCGCTCACCTGATCTTCCTCGAAGTAACCGACCCAAGTGGAACCCATGCCCGCCGCGACGATGGCCAGTTGCGCGTAGGCGGCGGCAATGGTGGCGTCCTGCAGCGCATACAGCTTTTCACCTCTTTCGCCGAAGGCGGTCGCCGAGCGGGTCGGATCGGTGCAAAACACCAGGCAGACCGGCGCCTCGGCGATGAAGGTCTGCTGGTGGGCGGCGTGAACCAACGCCTGTCGCTCGGCGAGGTCGCGCACCACAACGATGCGGTAGGACTGCAAATCGCCGGCCGACGGCGCCGCGCAGGCCATTTCCAGAATGGCGTGCAGTTTTTCGGTCTCGACCGGCATATCCGGCTGATATTTACGGACGGAATGACGGTGGCGGACGGTCTCGAAGAAATCCCACATGATGCGGCCCTCGCGGTGATCGATCGGTCATCGTTGGGATACGGCGAATCACTCAGCCGGCGCCCCCGACCAGGGCATTCAACTTCGGCAAGGCCGGGGATTGTGGATAATTCCGCTCCAGCACCCGCAGGCTGCCCGCGGCCAGTTGCGGCATGCCCATCTTGATGTAGGCCTGGGTCATGATGCTGAGCGCGTCCTCGGTGGCCGGCGTGCGGGCGTAATTTTCCAGGACGAACTTGGCGCGGTTGACCGCCGCGACGTAGGCCCCCCGCCGTAAATAATAGTCAGCGACGTTGGTCTCATAGGCCGCCAGATTGTTGTGCAGAAACAGCATTCGCTGGCGGGCATCCTCGGCGTAAGGACTGTTGGGGAATTTTTGCGCCAGCTCGGCGAAATCGTTGTAGGACTGCCGGGCGGTGCCGGTGTCGGTCTTGGCGCGATCGGTGGGCGCCAGCCGGTCGATGATCGTATTGCTGCGCTCGAAATTCGCCAAGCCTTTCATGTAGTAGGCATAATCCACATAGGGATGGCGCGGATTGGCCCGGATAAAGCGATCGGCGGCGGCGATGGCGGCGTCCGGTTCGTTATCCTTGTACTGGGCGTAAATGGTGTCGATCTGGGCCTGCTGGGCATAGCGGCCAAACGGGTAGCGCGCCTGAATCTTGTCCAGGTATTCGATGGCGGTCTGATAGTTGCCATCGCTCATGGCGCTCCGAGCCTCGCCGTGGAGACGCTGGGCCGACCAGTCCCGGGTTGGATCGATGGGGTCCGGCAACAAAGCGCAACCCGCCAGCACGGCGGCCATACCGAGACTGAAGCAGAAGTGTCCAACGAGGCGATGCATGAATGACGACATAGGAATGCGCTTATCGGCAGTAGAATAAATTTTAAAATTTAGTATAACCCCCGGATCGCTAAAAGCCATCATGCCCTTTACCGAACGAATCGATTGCCAGATTCCGCCCGGTTGCGCCGGAATGCGGCTCGACCAGGCGCTGGCGGAAGTGTTGCCGGCCTATTCCCGCAATCGCCTGCAGCAGGGGATCAAGGCCGGCCAACTGCGGGTGGACGGCCGCATCCGAAGACCCCGCGACCCCGTCGCCGGCGGCGAAACGGTCAGCGGCGTCTTGGAGCGGACGATGGAAACCGCGGCGGTCGCGCAGGATATTCCGCTCGCCATTCTTTTCCAGGATGCCGATTTGCTGGTGATCGACAAACCGGCGGGGCTGGTGGCGCATCCGGCGGCCGGCAACCGCGACGGCACGTTGGTTAACGCGCTGCTGTACCATGCCCCGGAACTGGCGGCCTTGCCGCGCGCTGGATTGGTGCATCGACTGGACAAGGACACTACGGGACTGCTGGTCGTCGCGCGCAACCTGCGCGCCCACGCCGCGTTGGTCGCGCAGTTGCAGGCGCGGCGCATCGAACGGGAATATCGAGCGGTGGTCAGCGGCGTGCCCGTCGCGGGCGGCACGGTGAACGCGCCCATCGGACGCCAGCCGGCCGACCGGCAGCGGATGGCGGTCACCTCCGGCGGCAAACCGGCGGTGACCCATTATCGCGTGTTGCGCCGGTTCCGCGCCCATGCGCTGCTGCGGGTTATCCTGGAAACCGGCCGCACCCATCAAATCCGGGTCCATATGGCGCACGTTCGTTTCCCGTTGCTGGGCGATCCGGTGTACGGAGGACGGCTGCGTCTTCCGCCGGACGCTTCACCGCGGTGCCTCGCCGCGATTCAGGATTTTCGCCGGCAAGCGTTGCACGCCGAACGGCTGGCCTTGACCCATCCCGCAACCGGCGAGCGGCTGGAATGGCGGGCCGAAATTCCCGCCGATCTGGCGAAGTTGCTGCTAGCATTGAACGAAGACGCAGCTCGCGAACTCGAGGGCGCCCGTGCATGATTTGCTAGTTACTCCCAATTGGCCGGCCCCGAACCGAGTCCGGGCGATCAGCACCACTCGGCGGGGTGGAGTCAGCCGCTCGCCTTACGACAGTTTCAATCTGGCCGCGCACGTCGGCGACGATCCGGCGCATGTCGCCGCCAATCGCCGGCGGCTGGCGACGCTGGCTGGGTATGTCACCGAGCCCGCCTGGTTGGAACAGGTTCACGGAACGACCGTGGTCGCCGCTGAAGCGGTCCTTTCGCCGGTGGCGGCCGACGCCGCCTGGACCCGTGTCCCGAGTCTGCCCTGCGTGGTGATGACGGCCGACTGCCTGCCCGTGCTGCTGTGCGACCGGGCCGGGACGGTGGTTGCCGCCGTTCACGCCGGCTGGCGCGGCTTGGCCGGTGGGGTGATCGCCGCCACCGTGACGCGCCTGGGCGCGCCGCCCGCGGACCTGCTGGCCTGGCTGGGACCCGCGATCGGGCCGGCTGCGTTCGAGGTGGGTGATGAAGTCCACGCCGCCTTTCTGGCCTTGGATAAAGCGAACGCAAGCTGCTTTCAACCGTCGCCGACGGGTCGCTGGTTGGCCGATCTTTACGGGCTGGCCCGGCTCCAGTTGCGACGATTGTCCGTGACGGCGATTTACGGCGGCGACGCTTGCACCTTCAGCGAGCCCGAACGGTTCTTTTCCTATCGCCGCGAGAATCGCACCGGGCGGATGGCGACGTTGATTTGGCTCGATCGACCTGGATGAACGGCCTCATGCGACTGAAAACAATCCATGGCATCCCGGATGGACCGAGTTTTCACACGGCCTCGCGCAGCGGATTGCAAGCCGAAGGTTACGTGTCAGAATAGTCACCCATCAGACCCTCAATGAAGGATCGTTCATGGAGCACGCAACGGCTGCCGAACTTTACGCGCGGGCCTACCAGCAATGGCGGGAAGTCGTGGAACTGGGCCTGCACGATTCCGAGGATCTGGTGTATGGGATCATGCCCTTGCTGGTCGAGGCGTTGAACCTGGATCCCGACCATCTACCCTCCTTGGATTTGACGAGCGACATGTTGATGGAGGTCGGCGCCTACGAGGAAGCCATCGAGTTGGTGGAGAAAATGCTCAGCCTGCTACCGGACGACGCCGATTCCCGCAAAAAACTGACCGTGCTGGCGAGCGATGTGGAACAGCAGCGGCGCGTGATCCGGGCCTATCTCCACCACAAACGCCTACGGTTGATCCATGGCGGCGTCTAGGGCTGACCCCTCGATAGCCATCATGGCTCGACGAGCACTTCACGGAGTTTCGTGGCCAACACCTCCTTGGAAAAAGGCTTCTGCAGGAAGTGAACGCCTTCATCAAGGACACCGTGATGCGCGATGACGTTAGCGGTGTAGCCGGACATGAACAGGCTTTTAAGACCAGGCCGCACAGCGTCGAGCCGCCGCCAAAGGTCGCGGCCGCTCATTTCCGGCATGATCACGTCGGTGAGTAGCAGATGAATTTTACCGGGGTACGTCTCGGCCAGATGAAGCGCCACATTAGGATGATTGGCGGCCAGCACGGTGTAGCCCAGTCGCTCCAGCAACCGTTCGCTCAGCTCGAGCAGCGCCTCCTCGTCCTCGACCAGCAGCACGGTCTCGGCGCCGGTCGGCATCACGGCGGGCTCCGGCGGTCTGACGCTCACCGGGTCCGACGCGGCGTACCGGGGTAAATAGATTTTAAAGGTCGTGCCTTGCCCCGGCTCGCTGTACACGTTGACGAAGCCCTGGTTCTGCTTGACGATGCCGTACACCGTGGCCAAGCCTAGGCCCGTGCCCCGCCCTGGTGGCTTGGTGGTGAAAAAGGGATCGAATAGTTGCACCAGAACGACCTTGTCCATGCCACAACCGTTGTCGCTGACCGCCAGCAGCACGTATTGGCCGGGGATAAAGCCCACATGGGTCTCACAATAAGCCTCATCGAAGATCGCATGACCGGTCTCGATGGTGATCTTGCCGACGTCAGAAATCGCATCGCGCGCGTTGACCACCAGGTTGGCCAGAATCTGATCGATCTGGGCCGGGTCCATGCGCACCGGCCACAATGGGTCGCTGGGTTTCCACAGCAGGTCGATATCCTCGCCGATCAACCGTCCCAGCATCTTGAGCATGCCCGCGATGGTGTCGTTGAGATCGAGCACCTTGGGCGCGATGGTCTGTTTGCGGGCGAACGCCAGCAACTGACGGGTTAAATCGGCCGAGCGTTGCGCGGCGTTCTGAATCTCCAGCAGATCGGCGTGCAGGGTGCTGTCGGGGGCCGTCCGCTCTAAAGCCAGGTCGGCGTGCCCGACGATCACCGCCAGCATGTTGTTAAAGTCGTGCGCCACACCCCCCGCCAGTC
Organism: Candidatus Competibacteraceae bacterium; assembly: GCA_036796235.1. GTDB lineage: Bacteria > Pseudomonadota > Gammaproteobacteria > Competibacterales > Competibacteraceae > REEE01. The sequence continues at coordinate 8,266 of DAIRDI010000022.1, forward strand.
GGCCCACCGCCTCCATCTTCTGCGCCTGAAACAGTTGAGCTTCCAGATCATCCTGTTTGCGCAGCGCCTGCTCGCCGGCCGCTTTCATCCGCAGCACCCGAAAGGCGTAGGCCAAATTGTCGGCCAGCCGGCACAACAACTCGACTTCGGGCGGCGCCACGGCCTCCGACTCCGCCGCGTACAGAATCAACGCGCCGAACACGCCGGCTTCGTTCCGCAGCGGCAGCGCGACGGCGGCGGCATAGCCGTACCGAATCGCCGCTTCGCGCCAGGGCGCGAAGTTGGGGTCGGCCAGCAGGTTCCGGCAAACCACCGGTTGGCCGGTGCGAATGGCCGTGCCGGCGGGACCGCGCCCGGTTGGCGACTCGTCCCAAGTGACTTTAACGGCGTCGAGATAACCCTTCTCAAGCCCGGCCTGGGCCACCGGCCGCACCCGCTGGTCGGGTCCGTGCTCGGCCAAGCCCACCCACGCCAACCGCCAACCGCCTTCCGTCACAAAAATATGACAAATCTCCCGCATTAGCCCGAGGTCGTCCCGCGCCAGGGCGATGACCTTGTTACAGTGGCTGAGCATGCGGTAGGAACGCACGGCTTGCCGTTCCTTGTCCTGCGCCTGCCGTTGCTCCACGACCTTCCAAACCGCCTCCATCAATAAGGTGAGCTGAAGAATGTCGGTTTCGTGATAGTCGGTCTCCTTGTTGGCCACCCCGACCACGCCGACGATTTTGCCGCCGCTGAAAACCGGCACGGTCAGATACTTGAACAGTTGGGCATGGCCCTCCGGGTAGCCCTTTTTGAGCGGATGCGCGGCGGTAAAGTCGTTGACCAGAATCGGGCGGCGCTGCCGGACCGCCTCGCCCCAGAGACCGGTCTGGCCCAGCTCGTAACAAGTCTGGGGACTGACGATGGTGCATTCCCGCATCACCTCCCGCGACCAAGAGTTCAGCACGAATTCCTGGCGATCTTCATAGTAGCGATAGAGGTAACCGATCTTGCTGCCGGTCAATTGGATGGCTTCATTCAGTGCATAATCCAGCAGTGCCTGCACCGAATCGGCCGGGTATTGCAGGATGCTGACCAGGCTGCGCAGTCGCGCTTCATTGCGGCGGATTTCCTGCTCCACCGCCTGCTCCCGGGTCTGGTCGCGGAACACCAACACCACGCCGATGATGGCGCCGCTCTCGTCGCGGATGGGCGCGCCGCTGTCGGCGATCGGACGTTCGGTCCCATCCCGGGCGACGAGCAGGGTATGGTTGGCCAGCCCAACCACTGTTCCCTCGCGCAGCACGTGCTGGACGGGGCTTTCGGCCGCGACGCGAGTTTCTTCGTGGATGATGCGAAAGACGTCCTGCAGGGGCTGACCCTGGGCTTCGGCCTCCGGCCAGCCGGTGAGTTGTTCCGCCACCGGGTTCATCTGCCGGACCCGACCTTCGTGGTCGGTGGTGATGACCGCATCGCCGATGCTGTAGAGCGTGGTGCGAAATTCTTCCTGGACTTCCCGCTGGCGGCGCTCCATCTGGTACAAATTACGATAAAGACCGGTCTGCCGGCGCCGGTAGGCGATGGATGTCATCGCCCCCGCGAGCAAAATCGCCAGACCGACGAACAGCGCGACCATCCCGGCACGGTAGCGCACCTCGGCCAAAATCTCCTCGGCATCCACCTTGGCCACCAAAAACCAGGGTGAGTCGGGCACCGGACGCAGGTCGGCCAGCACCTCCACCCCGCGGTAGTCTTGGCCTTGAGACAGGCCCTGCTGGCCGAGCACCGCGCGCGTCGCTGGAAGATCCTGGGCGAGCGGGACGCGCAGGGACAGCGCGGTCCTGGCCTGGTGGCGTAGTTCATTCAGATAAACGACCTCGTCGCCCTCCCGACGGACCAGTAACGTCTCGGCGCTCTGGCTGGGCGTGGGCCAGGACTGGATCAGGGGATACAGATAGTCCGTCGCGGCGCTGCGCAGGATCAGTACGACCAGCGGGCTTCCCTCCGCGTCATAGACCGGAGTGATGGTGTCCAGGTAGACGCGGTCATCGGGAGAGCGGTAAAAGTCGGAAAGTATCGCGTCGCGACGGTTAAGAGCCACCGCGATAGCCTGCTGGGTCACGGCAGCGACCGGTTCGGGGTCATCGTTGGCGGCCAGCAGAATGCGCCCGTCTGGATCGAGCAGCAGGACATCAGCGTAGCCATACGCTTCCTGTTCGAGCTTCAGGCGCAGCCGCCAATCCGCCAGCAGATCAGCGGCTTCGGGCGTCGCCCGCCAGGTCTCCAGCGCCCGTCGGAAGAACGGACTCCCGCTCGCCCTGCGGACGTCAGCCAGGCGTTCCTGCCGCCATCGCTGAATCTGGCCAGATTTCAGCTCGGCGATGGCGGCGAGGTCGTGGTGCTTCTCCTGATGGATGCGTTCCGCTTCGCCGTGATAATACCCATAGCCCCCGGCCAGCAGCGCCGAGGTCAGCAAGGCGAAGACCGCCACCCAGATTCGGCGGCGGGGCCTGATGCGCAACCCGCCGTCCGTCATCCGGTTTCCCGTCTGCGTCCGGGTTTGAGAGAGTGGACTCGATCGCATGAAAATTTGACAGTCAATGGGTTGTCTTTAAGCTCACGCGCAGATGACCGTTACCCGATCCGCAATTCAGCGACGCTCTGAAACTCGCTGACCACGTAGTAACACTCCACGTTCATTTGCAGCAATACGCAGTCGGCGGCGGTAACGAAATCCCGCAGTCGTGGGTGTTTGCGCAAATAGAGTTGCAACAACTCCGCGCGCTGGGCGGCGTCGACCTCGCGGGTCTCGCCCTGAGCGGAAATCGCCACGGCGTTGCGGTAATCAGCCGAGTCGTTGCAACGGTTATCGAAGAGCAGCGAAGCGCGGGGATTATCGAGGAGATTGGCGTGCTTCCGGGTGGCCCGATAGGTGGCGAAGACGATGTGCCGCAGATCGGGCGTGACGGCGAACGCCATCAGGCTGGTATAGGGCTGTTGCTGGTGCTGGGTCGCCAGCACCGCCTGGATCTGGGAATCCAGCAGGGCGCGCACCGTGCGCTGGAGTTGTTCGGGAGCGCTCATGGGGACCAGGATCGACCTTGGGCTGAGGGAGAACGGATAGGATAACTATAGTCGCCGCCGCGCGGAACGTGGCGGGCGCGCCCGAGGTCACGCCGCCGCTCGCTCCCAACAGCAGAGCCGACCCGCGGCGCGGACCCAGGTTTCAATTCCAGCCGCGCGGCGCGGCTTGCAAAGCCGCCCGCAGCCGCCGGTAACTGGCCAAACGGCGGGGAGCGATCTCGCCGCGCACCACCGCTTCCCGCACCGCGCAACCCGGTTCGACTTCATGGCGGCAATCGGCAAACCGGCAGCGCCCGAGATAGGGGGCGATGTCCATGAATCCCCGGTCCAGATCGTTCAGGCTGATCTCTCCCAGTTCGAAACCGCGCACGCCGGGAGTATCGATCAGGTCGCCGCCGTCCGGCAGGTGGTAGAGCATGCTGGTCGTGGTGGTGTGGACGCCTTGACCGGTGAGCATGGACAGGGCCTGGATGCGAATCTCACGGTCGGGCAACAACGCCTTGATCAGCGACGACTTGCCCACGCCCGACTGTCCGACCAGCAGACTGACGCGATCCCGCAATCCGGCCCGTAGTTCGTCCAACCCATGCGTGGTATGACTGCTGGTCAGCAGCAGCGGATAGCCGATGCGGCGATAAGGCTCCAGTTGTTGGTGCAGGACCGCCAGCGCCGCGGCGTCCAGCAAGTCCAGTTTATTCAACACCAGCAACCCGGGTACGCCGATGGCGGCGATGGCGACCAGGTAGCGGTCGATCAGATCTTCGCTGTGGGTCGGCTCCGGGGCCAGCACGACCACGACCGCATCGAGATTGGCGGCGACCGGGCGCGCCTGGCCGCCGGCGTCGGGACGGGCCAGCAGCGAGCGGCGTTCGCCCAACGCCACGATCACCCCCTCCCGTGCGCCGGATGCTTGCCAGATCACTCGATCGCCGCAGGCCAGTCGGCCCAGGTTCTGCCGCGCCGCGCAGCGGTACAATAACCGGTCGTCGGCCTCGACAATCAGCGTCTGCCCGTGATGGGCGATGATCAGGCCGATTCGTTCCGGACCCAGTCCGGCGCTATCCAGGGCATCCAACCGGCGCGCGGCCCGTTCCCGCCGCTGCTCCTGCAACCGCTGGATCCGCCCCCGCTGGCGCTCGGTCAGACGGCGGCTGGCCACGACGTCGCGCTGGCTCGACGGGGACTCACGGGCATGCGGCCGGGCAGATCCATCGGAATCGACTTACACTGAAGGACAGTCACGGGCCAGCGCGCCCTTTCTTCCACCCTGACCTTGAATCGCGAAAAATCCATGTCCCCCGAAAATCTGATCTGGATCGATCTGGAAATGACCGGCCTGGAACCCCAAACCGACCATATCCTCGAAATCGCCACCGTGGTGACCGATAGCCAGTTGAACATCCTGGCCGAAGGACCGGTACTCGCCATCCACCAGAGCGACGAGTTGCTGGCGGCGATGGACGACTGGAACCGCAAGCAGCATGGCGAATCCGGGCTGGTCGACCGGGTCCGCGCCAGCGTCCTGGACGAACGCGCCGCCGAACGCCAAACCCTGGAATTTCTGCAACGATATGTACCCAAGGATAAATCACCGATGTGCGGCAACAGCATTTGCCAGGACCGACGCTTCCTGGCACGCTTCATGCCGGAACTGGAGACGTACTTTCATTATCGCAACCTGGACGTGAGCACGTTGAAGGAACTGGGCCGCCGCTGGTATCCGGAGCGGATCAAAGGGTTCAATAAAAATTCGACCCATCTGGCGTTGCAGGATATCCGCGATTCCATTGATGAGTTGCGTTTTTATCGCGAGCGGCTGTTTATTCCCTCCGCAAACAAGGGATAAAAACCAAGCTTCAGACTTTGATCGGCAGGCTGGGGTCGTTGCCCCATTCCGACCAGGCGCCAGGATAGCCCCGCACCCGTGGATAGCCCAGATAGCGCAGCACCCAGTAGGTATGGGCCGAGCGGTGGTGAGTCTGGCAGTAGACGATCACCTCCTTGTCGGGGGTGACGCCGCGCTTTTCCAGCATCGCGCGCAGCACCGGGTCCGGTTGCAGGCGCCACTGTCGTTGCGGGTCCATGGCGTCGGTCCAGTTCAGGTTCACCGCGCCGGGAATGTGGCCGCCGCGAGCGGCGCGCTGATCCTGGCCGATGAATTCGCCCGGCGTGCGGGTATCCAGCAACGCCAGATCGGCTTGGCCGAGCCGCTCCAAAATGTAATCCCGATCGGCCGCCGCCCCCGGATTGGCGAAGCGTGCTCGATAATCGCTGCGCGACGGATCGTGGCCCGGTGCTTCCAGCGGCCCGCCGGCGGCGTCCCAGGCATGGATGCCGCCGTTGAGCAGCGACACCCGCCCATGGCCTAAAACCGCCAGCGTCCACAGCAACCGGCCGGCGCGACCGTTGCCTTCGCCGTCGTAGGCGATCACCGGTCGGTCCGCGGTCAGCCCGAGCCGCGACAGCACCGCACTCAAGTGCGCCTCGCCGGGCATCAACCCCATCGCCGGTGGTTCGGCCCGAACCAGGTCCGCATAATCGAGATGAACGGCGCCGGGGATATGTCCAGCGGCGTAGCTAGCTGGATCGCTCAGATCGACGACCAGCACGGCGGGATCGGCAAGGCAGGACTGAAGCTGTTCCGGTTCGATCAGCAGCGGCAGATTCGATACGGCGGACATGCGGACTCCTGAATAAAGTTTGGCGCCATGGGGTATTGCGACTCAGATCGAACGGCCCCCGCAAGGTTGCTGGCGAACCGACCCTTGGCCGGATGAAGCCGGCGAGACGCCGGCTTCATCCGATGAACCGGTCGGGCGCTACATATTTGGATAATTGGGTCCGCCGCCGCCCTGCGGCGTGATCCAGTGGATGTTCTGAGTGGGGTCCTTGATGTCGCAGGTCTTGCAGTGGACGCAGTTCTGGGCGTTGATCTGCAAGCGCGGATTACTCCCATCATTGTTCCGAACGATTTCGTACACCCCCGCCGGGCAGTACCGCTGTTCGGGCGCGTCGTACAGGGCCAGATTGACCTGGACGGGTACGCTCGCATCCTTCAGGGTCAGATGGCAGGGCTGATCCTCCTCGTGGTTGGTGTTGGAGATAAACACCGAGGACAGCTTGTCGAACGTAATCACTCCGTCCGGCTTGGGATACTCGATCTTCGGACACTCGCTGGCTTTCTTCAGCTTGGCGTGGTCCGGCTTGTGGTGGAAGGTCCACGGCGCCTTGCCGCGTAGCACGTAGGTATCGAGCGCCGAATAGGCGATCGCCGCCCACAATCCCCAACTGAACGACGGCTTGATGTTACGGACTTGGTAGAGTTCCTCCCACAGCCAACTCTGACGCAGCCGCTCTGGATAATCCGTCACCTCGTCGGCGCCGCGCCCGGCCGCGACCGCCGCGAACACCGCGTCCGCCGCCACCGTCCCCGATTTCATCGCCGTGTGGGTGCCCTTGATCTTGGGCATATTCAGGAACCCGGCGGTGTCGCCGATCAGCAACCCGCCGGGGAAGGCCAGCTTGGGAATCGACTGGTAGCCTCCGGCCGAAATGGCCCGCGCGCCGTAGACGATGCGCCGGCCGCCCTCGAAGGTGGGCCGGATGTCGGGATGGGTCTTGAAACGCTGGAATTCATCAAAGGGCGACAGATGCGGGTTGGCGTAACCCAGGCCGATCACGAACCCGACCGCCACCTGGTTGTTTTCCATATGATAAATGAAAGAGCCGCCGTAGGTGCTGGCGTCCAGCGGCCAGCCGACGGTGTGGACGATCTTGCCCGGCTGGTGCTTGGCGGGATCGACTTCCCACAGTTCCTTGATGCCGATGCCATAGGTCTGTGGGTCTACGCCCTCGCGCAGTTGGAAGCGCTCGAACAGGAGCTTGGTCAGCGAGCCGCGGCAGCCTTCGGCGAAAACCGTGTAGCGGGCGCGCAGCTCCATGCCCGGCGCGAACTGGTCGGTCGGCTGGCCTTCCCGGTCGACGCCCATGTCGCCGGTGGCGACGCCCACGACCGCGCCGTCATCGTCGTAGAGCACCTCGGCGGCGGCGAAGCCGGGGTAGATCTCCACGCCCAGCTCCTCGGCCTGAGTCGCCAACCAGCGGCACAGGTTGCCCAGGCTGATGATGTAGTTGCCGTGGTTGTTCATCTGCGGCGGGGTGGGCAGTCGGTACGAGGGTTCGTTCAGGGCGCGCGTTTCGATGACCGCGCCGGACAGGATATGCGCGCCGACCTCGGAGCCTTTTTCGAGGACGCAGACGTTCACCTCCTGGCCGTTCTCCGCCGCCAGTTGCTTCAGACGGATGGCCGCCGACAGGCCGGAAGGGCCAGCGCCGACGATGACCACGTCATATTCCATACTTTCTCGTTCCACCGGACACTCCTTACAATTGGGTCTTCGGATTGGAAAGGGCGGAACGCGCGCTGTCAGAGGCGACGTTCCCGCAGGATCAGGATGTTAGGCTGATTGCTCTGGACGAACCCGGATAAACCGGCTGCGATTTAAATTATAATATCTTCATTAAACACGATTTTTTTGAAAAAATCACGTCTTTTTGCTGCGGGTGCGGCATAACGAGCCGCCATAGCCACATTAGGCCATCCCGGCAAGATCGGGTTCCAGCCGGTTTCGTGCTTTGCGCGAGGATGTCGCGCATCACTTCTTCGGACATGGTTCTCAACTTCAACGGGATGCCGTTCAGGACTTCCGTTTCGCCCGAGGCGGCGCGCAGACGGCGTCCCAAGCCCCTGGTGGCCACTGGCCCGAACTAAATTCAGAAGCCTTCGGGGCCGAGCCACCCCGGCAGCCATTTCCAAGCCTCGCGCAATCGGCGGCGGATTTCAGTGGCATCGGGTTCGTAGCGATGCACGAGCCGCCAGAAGCGTTCGGAATGGTTCAATTCCCGGGTGTGGCACAACTCGTGGATCAGCACGTAACGGACCCACTCGCGCGGCAGGAACAACAGCTTGTAATTGAGACTGATAACGCCCTGGGCCGTGCAACTACCCCAGCGAGTATGTTGCCCCTTGATCCGTACCCCGGAAAACCTCAGCCCGGTTTCACCGGACAGCCGCTCCAACCATGGCGCCAGCGCTTCCCGTCCCCGCCGCGCCAGCCAGCGGCGCAGCGCGGCGCGGCAGGCGACCGCGTCGTGAACGGCTCCCGCGACGATCAATCTATTGGGTTGATCGATGCGGGCGCCGACGGTTCTGCGCGGTGTTTCACGGTACTCGATTCGCCAGGATTCGCCCAAGGCGGGCAGCGCAAAGGATTGCGGGGGCGCAATATCGCTCTCGGCGGCCAGGAGATGGCGTATCTCGTCGAATCGTTCCAGATGACCGGCGATCCAGTCCCGTTTGCTCCGCACGATGGCGTCGAGCCCGGAGCGATCGAAGTCGCGCGGAACCACGACGAGCAGACCGCTGCGCGCGTCCAGCCTAAGCCGGACGGTGCGACCGCGCGACGAGACCTTGACCTGATACGGCAACCGGCGGCCATCGGCGAGTTCGAGCGTCGCGGTCGTCATCGGTCTTTTCGGTATTTGGAGAGTAATCGCGCTACAGCCCGACCTGATCCAGCCAGGCGATGAGGCATTGCCGACCCCGCGCGGTCGCCTCCGCCGCGTGGCGGGCGGACTCCTCGCGGAGCGTCGAGACGCTCGAACCGGGCGTGCCGGCGATCTCGCCCGCATGGCCGATGAACCAACGCTCCAAGCCTCGCGCGGTGCTTTCGATATGGAATTGCAACGCCAGGGCGTTCCCCCACGAAAAGGCCTGATGTGGATACCAATCGCTGGATGCCAGCAACGTCGCGCCCTCGGGCAGATCGAAAGTATCACCGTGCCAGTGCAGCACTGGAGTCCGATCGGCAAACGCCGCCAATGGGCCGTTTTGCCCGGCCTCGGTCAACAGCAACGCTTTCCAGCCAATCTCCTTTCTCCCGCCCGGATAGACGCGCGCTCCCAGCGCCTGGGCGATCATCTGGCATCCCAAACAGATACCGAGCGTGGGCCGGCCCGCGTCCAACCGGGCGCGCAGCAAGCGCAACTCGTCGCGAATGAAGGGATACGCCTCGTCCTCGTAGACGCCGATGGGACCGCCCAGCACCACCCACAGATCGTCGGCCAAGGGGTCCAGCGCGGCTAAATCGTCGTAGCCGGCGTCCAGGTAGCGAAGGGCGTAGCCACGCCCGGTCAGGACCGGGGCGAAGGCGTCGAGATCCTCGAACGCGATGTGACGGATGGCGAGAACGGTTTTCATGCGGAGGGGAACCAGGCGAGGCCGGAACTTCGGGAGGGAGCATTGGCGGAGAGGGTGGGATTCGAACCCACGGACCCTCGCGGGTCAACGGTTTTCAAGACCGTCGCAATCGACCGCTCTGCCACCTCTCCAGCAGGTTCCGATTGTAGTCCGCCCGTCCTGACCATGCCAGCACTCTGATGGCTGCAATCGTGCTTTGCATCCATCCTGATCCCTGTCGGATCACCGAATCCTTTACTCCGGGATACAGATTTGCTGGCGCTGGATCGCGATCGAGGTCCGGACTGCCAGCGCCAAAACCACCAGCGACAGAATCGCCAGCAGCCCGAACCCCAACAGGGAAAACCCCAGCGCCGGGAGATGGGCGTGCATGACCAGCGTGGCCAGGGTCAGCGCGGCCAAGAGGAAAGAATAGGCCCAGGCCGAAATAAAGAAGGGCAACCGCAGGAAGCGCACGGCGTTGCTGGCCAGTAGCAGGGCCAGGAACAGCGCGGTGTAAAAGAGGATTCGGCCGAAGGCGTCCACCTCGCCGGTCAGATGGGTGTAGGCGATGAAACCGACCGAGGGCGGCGCCAGCAAAATGAACAGCGTCGGCGCCAGCCGCGC
>DAIRDI010000023.1:0-18153 GCA_036796235.1 Candidatus Competibacteraceae bacterium
CCGAGTAACCGGAGTGCTCGATGGCGATGTTGCGAATCAGCTCCATCATGTTGACGGTCTTGCCCACGCCCGCGCCGCCGAACAGGCCGATCTTGCCGCCCTTGGCGAACGGACAGAGCAGGTCGATGACCTTGATGCCGGTTTCCAGCAACTCGGTGGCGCCCGACTGATCCTCATAGCTGGGCGCCGGCTGATGAATGGCGCGATAAGTATCGGTCTCCACCGGCCCCTTGTGGTCGATGGGCACGCCCAACACGTTCATGATCCGACCCAGAGTCCCCGTACCCACCGGCACGGTCACGGGAGCCCCGGTATTGGAGACCATCATGTTGCGCTTCAGGCCCTCGGTCGCGCCCATGGCGATGGTGCGCACCACCCCATCGCCCAGTTGTTGCTGGACTTCCATGATCAGCCCATTTTCATCGATGCACAGCGCGTCGTAAATCTTGGGCACCGACCCGCGCGGGAACTCAACGTCCACCACCGCGCCGATAATTTGCACGATATTGCCAGAACTCATTCTTGGGTTCCCCTTCATCTGGTTTCAACTGGCGCCCGTTTCCGGCGGAAACGGGCCTCGGCGGCGACCTCGCAACCTTGGCGACCTTACACCGCCGCGGCGCCCCCGACGATCTCGGCCAACTCCTGAGTGATCGACGCCTGCCGGGCCTTGTTGTAGATCAGTTGCAGTTCGTCGATGATCGTACCCGCGTTGTCGGACGCACTCTTCATGGCGACCATCCGAGCGGCCATCTCGCAGGCGACGTTCTCCGCCAGGGCCTGGTACACCACCGACTCGCCATAGCGGCGGAGCAACAACTCGATCAGTTCCTCGGGCGCGGGCTCGTAGATGTAGTCCCAAGGGTGCGCGGGGAGTACCGTCCCGGCCGGTATTCTGCTCGTGATATCGGGCTCGTAGGTGTCCTCGCTGTGCCGGGGCGCGGTCCCCTTCACCTCCGACGTCACCGGAAACAGCCGCTCGATCCTGGGCTTCTGGCTCATGGTGTTGACAAACTCGTTGTACACCAGGTAGATCGCGTCGATGCGTCCCTCGGTGAAGGCGTCGGCCATGATCTTCACCGGTCCGAGCACATCCTCAAAGCGGGGCGCGTCGCCCAAGTGGGCGATGTGGGCGACGATGTTGCCCCGCAACCGGCGGAAGAACTGAAACGCCCTGGTCCCGACGACACAAAGATCGACTTCAACCCCTTGGGCGCGCCATTGTTGCATCGCGCCGATGGTGGTTCTGAACAGATTGCTGTTCAAGCCGCCGCACAGGCCACGATCGGTGGAAATAATGATGAGTCCGACCCGCTTCAACTCACGCTCCACGAGCCCCGGACTGCGATAATCGGTGTGGGCATGGGCCAAGTGCGAGATGACATTACGAATCTTGATCGCATAGGGTCGAGCCGCCTGCATGCGTTCCAAGGCCTTGCGCATTTTGCTCGCCGCCACCATTTCCATGGCTTTGGTGATCTTCTGCGTACTTTGGATGCTCTTGATTTTGCTTCGTATCTCTTTGGCGCCTGCCATGCTGTCACCCGTTTAACCGACGTAGTGGGCCTTGAAATCCTCAACGGTCTTTTTCAAACCGGTTTCGATTTCGTTGTTGTAATCGCCCGTCGCGTTGATCCGGTCGAGCAATTCGCCTTGCCGAGACCGCGCGTGCGCCAGCAACTCGGCTTCAAAGTGCCCGATCTGATTCAACGGGACATCGTCCAGATAACCACGATCCACGGCAAACAGTGAAAGCGCCATCTCGGCGACCGACATCGGTGAGTACTGCTTCTGCTTCATCAACTCGGTCACGCGCTGGCCGCGTTCGAGTTGCTTGCGGGTGGCCTCATCCAAGTCGGAGGCGAACTGGGCGAACGCCGCCAGTTCGCGATACTGGGCCAAGGCCAGGCGGACGCCACCGCCGAGCTTCTTGACGATCTTGGTCTGGGCGGCGCCGCCGACCCGGGAAACCGACAGGCCCGGATTGATGGCGGGCCGGATGCCGGCGTTGAACAGGTCGGTTTCCAGGTAGATCTGCCCGTCGGTGATGGAGATCACGTTGGTGGGCACGAACGCCGACACGTCGCCGGCCTGGGTTTCGATGATCGGCAACGCGGTCAGCGAGCCGGTCTGGCCTTTCACCGCACCGTCGGTCAAGCGTTCGACCTCGTCAGCGTTGATGCGCGAGGCCCGCTCCAGCAGGCGGGAGTGCAAGTAGAAGACGTCGCCGGGGAATGCCTCGCGGCCCGGCGGCCGGCGCAGCAGCAGCGAAACCTCACGATAGGCCACCGCCTGCTTGGACAGATCGTCATAGACGATCAGGGCATCTTGGCCGCGATCGCGGAAGTATTCGCCCATGGCGCAGCCGGAGTAGGGAGCGATATACAGCATCGCCGCCGATTCGGAGGCGCTGGCGGCGACCACGATGGTGTGATCCATCGCTCCGTGCTCTTCCAGTTTGCGCACCACGTTGGCGATCGAGGAGTTCTTCTGACCGATCGCCACATAGATGCATTTAACGCCAGTGCCCTTCTGGTTGATGATCGCGTCGATCGCCACGGCGGTCTTGCCGGTCTGGCGGTCGCCGATGATCAACTCGCGCTGGCCACGGCCGATCGGCACCATGGCGTCGATGGCCTTCAAGCCGGTCTGCACCGGCTGGCTGACCGACTGCCGTTCGATCACGCCTGGGGCGATGACCTCGATGGGCGAGGACTGGGTGGCCTCGATCGGCCCCTTGCCGTCGATGGGCTGACCCAGGGTATTGACCACGCGCCCCAACAGGGCTTCGCCGACCGGCACTTCCAGAATGCGGCCGGTGCAAAGGGCCTTGTCGCCCTCCGCCAGGTGCTCGTAATCGCCCAGGATCACCGTGCCGACCGAGTCTCGCTCCAGATTCAGAGCCAAGCCATAGGTCACGGGATCGCCTTCCCGGGGCGCTGGGAACTCGATCATTTCCCCCTGCATCGCGTTGTCGAGCCCATAGATGCGGGCGATGCCATCGGCCAGACTGACGATGGAGCCTTCGGTGCGCGCTTCGGCGGTGGCCTGGAAACCTTGCAGGCGCTGCCGAATCAGGTCGCTGATTTCGGATGGTTTGAGTTGCATAAAGCGGTATTCCCCTTACTGGCTCAAGGCCGTGGCAAGTTTTTCCAGCCGGCCGCGTGCCGAACCGTCGATCACCAGATCGCCGACTCGAATCACCGCGCCCGCGATCAGCGACTCATCCGTCTTGCAGTCCAGCACGATTTTGCGCTTGAACTTCGCCTTCAGCGCCTTGATCACGCGCTTGCGCTGGGCTTCAGTCACAATGGTCGTGCTGATCAACTCGGCGCGCAGGACGCTTTCCGCCTCCGTGCGCAATCGCTCGAACAGGACGGCAATGCTCGGCAGCAGGTGCAGGCGGTTGTTTTCAGCCAGCAGTCGCAGAAAAGTAACGAACGCTTCCGGTACTTCCTCTCCGGCGCGGATCTCGCGGCATAATCCGGTCACCAGATCGGCTTTCTGCGCGCCGCGCAATTGAGGATTCCAGGGACCCAGCAGGCGGCGCATGGCCGGGTCCGTCGCAACGACGGCGGCGACCATCAGCAGTTCCGACCAGAGCGGCAGCGCCTGGGCGGTCTGGGCATCCTCGAACGCGGCGCGGGCGTAGGGCCGGGCGGCGGCGACGGGGCGGATGACGGTTGTCGTTTCAGCCATTAGCGTGATCCGTGGTTATAGCGTGATCCATGGTTATAGCTGCGCGACCAAGTCATCCAACAGGGCGGCATTAGCCGCTTCATCGACCTCGCGCCGGATGATCATACTGGCGCCGGCGACGGCGAGACTGACGACCTGGCCCCGGAGTTGCTCGCGGGCGCGGTTGACCTCCTGCTCGATCTCGGCCTTGGCGGTGACGAGCTGGCGGTCGCCTTCGGCGCGCGCCTCCAGTTTCGACTGCTCGATGATTTCGTTGGCCCGCTTGTGGGCTTGGGCGACGATCTCGGCGGCTTGCTGTCTGGCTTCCTTGAGCAGTTGCGCGGACTTGGTCTTGGCCAGTTCCTGCTCGTGCATGCCGCGCTCGGCGGATGCCAAGCCGTCGGCGATACGCTTCTGGCGATCTTGCATGGCCTCCATGATCGGCGGCCACACATACTTCATGGTAAAGAGCACCAGAAGGCCGAACGTGATCATCTGCCCTATGAGGGTGGCATTGAAGTTCACGCGATTACCTCCTCGGGTACACGGGACGAACGCGTCGGAAAATCCCGGACGATCACTGGATCAGAGCCTGCACCGGACCGAGGAACGGGTTGGCGAAGGTGAAAAATAACGCGATGCCGACGCCGATCATGGTCACCGCGTCGAGCAGACCGGCGATGATGAACATCTTGACCTGCAGGGTCGGGATCAACTCCGGCTGCCGGGCGGCGCTCTCCAGGAACTTGCCACCCAGCAGGGCGAAGCCGATGGCGGTGCCGAACGCGCCCACACTCAGGATCAGCGCGACGGCGATGACGGTCATACCCTGTACGTTGGCAATCAGGCTTGCAGCTTCCATTGATGGTCTCCGATTGAGAGGTTGGGGTTGGGGATGAAAAGCGGTTCGAGAGGGCTGAGCCAGCCGCGCGGGCTGGCTCCCCGTTCAGTGATCCTCGTGCGCCATGCTCAGATAAATGATGGTCAACACCATGAAGATAAAGGCTTGCAGAGTGATGATGAGCAGATGGAACACCGCCCACGGCCAACTCAGCGTGAACTGAATCCACCAAGGCAGCAACGCGATCAGGACGAAGATCAGTTCGCCGGCGTAGAGGTTGCCGAACAACCGCAGACCGAGCGAGATGGGTTTGGCCAAGTCCTCGACGACCCGCAACATCAAGTTGAACGGGATGAACCATTTGCCGAAGGGATGCAGCATCAACTCCTTGGTGAATCCCTTAAAGCCCTTGACCTTGAAGCTGTAGTAGTAGATCAGGAGCAGCACGCTGATCGACAGGCCGAAGGTCGAGTTCAGATCGGTGGACGGCACGACCTTAAAGTAGGGGATGCCGAGCGCGGCGGCGATGGCTGGAAACAGGTCCACCGGAATCAGGTCCATGAAGTTCCACAGGAACACCCAGATGAAGATGGTCAGCGCCAACGGAGCAATCACCGGATTGCGGCCGTGAAACGAATCCTTGACCTGAGCATCGACAAACTCAACCATCATCTCGCAGAAGTTTTGCAAGGAACCCGGGGTATCGCTGGTGGCGGATCGGGCGGCTTTCCGAAACAGCCACAGGAATAGCACGCCAAGAAGGGCCGAAACCAGCAGGGTATCCACGTTCAGCACCCAGAAGCCTCCCGTTTCCGACCCCGATAGAAAACGCAGTTGGGTCAGGTCGAATCGGAGATTGGTCAGGTGGTGAAGAATGTATTCCGTCGCGGAATGACCACTGTCGCTCATAGCGTCCTCACTGAAGCGTCGAATGTGAAGGGTAATACCAGCCAGTACGCCATCAGCGCCGCCATATACGCCAACAGGAGCGGAAGCGGGGAAACCTCCAGCCAGAGGAGAGCGATGCTCAGCAGCGCCACGGTCAGGAGGATTTTGCCGACCTCACCCACCACGAATGCCCGGGCGATTATGGCGGCGGATGCGCCGATGCGAGCCGAAAAAACCTGGGTGGCGAAATACAGGGTCACCAAGGTGCTGATGCCGCCGCCGACCAGCGCGGAGTACATGGCGCGAGCATCGCTGAACCCAAACGCCAGGAGGGCCGCCAGCAGCGTGACGAGTATTTGAGCGCAAGCAATTTTCCGGGTGACCTGTTTTGCGCCCGTGGCCCGCGCTGGTTTTAATTGTTGTGAGCACCGCGTTGCGTTGGGCATTGGTCTGGTTTTACGGGCCTGTTCTGGTTATGTTTTTTTCTTCGACGCAGCCCCGAGCCCATGCCCGAAAATCCATTTCCCATCATTATTCCAAGCCGCGTAGAGGTGCTACGGATTATAGGGAATTTGGCGCGGTGGGGTCAACGAAAATTGCGGCGTCATTTGACTCGGGCGATGATGCCGTCCAGCTCATCCAGCGTGTTGTAGTGAATGACCAGGCGGCCCTTGCCGGATGTCGCGTGGCGCACCTGCACCCGCGCCCCCAACCGTTCCGCCAGATCGTCCTGCAGCAGGCGAACATCCGGTTGGATCGGCGGGGTGGGCGCTGGCGCGGCGCCCCGCTGCTGGAGGCGGCGCGCCAGTTCCTCGGTCTCCCGGGCTGACAGGCCACGCAGCAGCACCTGATGGGCGGCCTCCCGCTGCAAGGGCGCCGGCAGGGGCAGCAAGGCGCGGGCGTGGCCCATGTCCAGCTTGCGGTCGCGCACCAGTTGGCGCACGTCCTCGGTCAATTCCAGCAGGCGCAGCAGGTTGGTGACCGCCGTCCGCGACCGTCCCACCGCCTCGGCGGCCTGCTGGTGGGTCAATTCGAATTCGGCGATCAACCGTTGCAGGGCGGTGGCTTCCTCCAGGGGATTGAGGTCCTCGCGCTGGATGTTCTCGATCAGCGCCATGGCGATGGCTGCCCGATCAGACACCTGGCGAACCACGGCGGGCACGTCGCGCAATCCGGCCAGTTGCGCCGCTCGCCAGCGCCGCTCGCCGGCGATCAACTCGTAACGATCCTCTCCGATGGGCCGCACCACCACCGGCTGCACCACGCCCTGGGCGCGAATCGATTCGGCCAGCTCCTGTAAGGTGTCCTCGCGCAGATCCTGGCGCGGCTGGTAGCGACCGCGCTGGATCTGCTCGACCGGCAGTTGCCGCAAGGTCTCGGCGGCGACCAGATCCGGCGCGGTCTCGCCCCGCGCCGCCATGCTCGCGCCCAGCAATGCGTCCAAACCCCGGCCCAAACCCCCTTTTCTCTTGATCATGCGGGCGCTTCCATCTTACCGCCGGCGGGTCGCCGCAAGCGTTTCCGCACTTCCTTGGCCAGATCCCGGTAGCTTTGCGCGCCGCGCGAACTGTCGTCGTAATGGATGATCGGCAGGCCGTAGCTGGGCGCTTCGGCCAGACGCACGTTGCGGGGGATCAGCGTCTCGAACACCGTCGCGCCGAAATGCTCCAGCAATTGCGCCGATACTTCGTTGGCCAAACGGTTGCGGGGATCGAACATGGTTCGCACCAGGCCCTCGATGCGCAGGCCGGGGTTGGTGGACTTGCGCACCTTCTCGATGGTGTCCAACAGCGCCGACAAGCCTTCCAGGGCGTAGTACTCGCATTGCACGGGAATGATGACCGACTGGGCGGCGGTCAAGGCGTTGACCGTCAGCATGTTTAGCGCCGGCGGGCAATCGATCAGAATCACGTCGAAATTCCAGACCACCGGGGCGAGCGCATCGCGCAGGCGGCCCGGCGCGTCTTCCTTTTCCAGCAGATTGATCTCGGCGGCGGTCAGATCGCCGTTGGCGGGCAACAGTTGCATCTGGGCCTTTTCGATCCATTGCAGGGCTTCGGTCAAGGTCGCCTCGCCCAGCAGCACGTCGTAACTGGTGGCGGGCACGGTGTGCTTGTCCACGCCGCAGCCCATGGTGGCGTTGCCCTGGGGGTCGAGATCGATCAGCAGCACGTTTTGCCGCAACGCCGCCAGACAGGCGGCCAGGTTGACGGCGGTGGTGGTCTTGCCCACGCCGCCTTTCTGGTTGGTGATGGCAATGATGGTGGCCACGCGAAAACTCAACCTCCAGCGGCGGGGGATGCGGGCGCCAGGTGAACCAGGTGGCGTTCGGCGTCCAGATGAGGAACCAGCAATGGGTAAACGCCGACCACCCGGTAACCGGTCGGCAGGCGGGCCAATTCGTCATCGGGGTAGATGCCTTTCATGGCCAGCAACCGACCCTCAGGAGCGCACAGCCGTCCGGCATCCGCCACCAGATCCACCAGAGTTGCGAACGCTCGCGATACCACACTATTGAATAAGGTCGCCGGCTGATAATCCTCGACCCGACTGCGCGCCACGCTGACGTTGGCCAGCCGCAGCTCGGCGACGGCCTGGGTTAAAAAGCGGGTTCGCTTGCCGTTGCTGTCCAACAGGCAGAATTCCTCGTCCGGCCGGGCGATGGCCAGCGGGATGCCCGGCAAGCCGGCGCCGCTGCCCACGTCCAGCACCCGCGGCCCCTCCAGCCAGGGCAGGATGGACAGGCTGTCCAGCAGATGCCGGACCACCATCGCGTCCGGGTCGCGCACGGCGGTCAGGTTATAGGCGCGGTTCCAGCGCTCCAGCAAGGCCAGGTAGGCGGCCATGCGCGGGGCGGCGCCGGTCGGCAGGCGGAGATTCAGCCGTTCGCATCCTTCGGTGATGGCTTGTTCGATACTCATGAAAGCGGTTTTTATGGTTCACGCGGTCGGTTGGCGGTGTGGCGCGCATTGTAACATGGCGGCTGGCGAGCACGGGGACCGACGCGCGCCGCGGTTCTGTCACCAAAGGTTAATCGGACTGCCATTCCAGCGTCATTCGGCTGGCTAACCATATACCGTTCGAGAGTTGCATTCCTGGATCTCATCCTTCGGTCGGTGATATGGTCAAGAAGCTCGGTACGAAACTGGTCAACGGCGCGCACGATCTGGTGTTCAAGGCGGTTCATAACCGCTGTCTGATTTACAACGTCTGCTGGGAAGACCCGCGCATCGACCGGCGGATTCTGGAACTGGACGGAGACAGCCGGGTGGTGGTGCTCACCAGCGCCGGGTGCAACACCCTGGACTATCTGCTGGACGATCCGGCGGAAATTCACGCGGTGGATGTCAATCCCCGCCAAAACGCCCTGCTGCGGCTCAAGCTGGCGCTGATCGAGCGCGGCGACTTCGACGACCTGTTCCGCATGTTCGGGAACGGCTCGCACCAGGCGTTTCGTGATTTGTACCGGGCGGTGCGACCGAGCCTGCCCGTTTACGCCCAGACCTTCTGGGACGAAAAAATCGCCTACTTCGACGGCGCCAGTCGCAAGAGGTCGTTCTACTACTACGGCACATCCGGCGCCATCGCCTGGATTCTGAGCCGCTATCTGCTGGGCGCCGACCGCCATCTCCGAACGCGGCTGTTCGATCTGCTCGATGCCCGGACCCTGGAGGAACAGCGGACGATCTACCAGCAGATCGAACCGGCGCTGTGGGGTCGCTTTACCTCCTGGCTGGTCAAGCAACCGATGACCATGGCGATGCTGGGCGTGCCCCGCCCGCAGATCCGGTTGATCAGCACTCAATATCCAGGCGGCATGGTCGGTTACGTCAGTTCTAAACTGCGGCATGTCCTTACCGAGGTGCTGATTCAGGACAACTACTTCTGGCGGGTGTACCTGACCGGTTCCTATACGGCGGATTGCTGCCCGAACTACCTCAGAGCGGAGCATTTCGCGCAACTGCACGCCAACATCGGCCGGGTCCAGACCCACAACGCAACCGTTAGCCGCTTTCTCCAGAACCATCCCAGCGTCTACAGCCATTTCGTGTTGCTGGACCATCAGGACTGGCTGGCCTGGCATCAACCCGAGGCGTTGCGCGAGGAATGGGCGTTGATTCTGGCCAACAGCCGGCCCGGCAGCCGGATTCTGTTGCGCTCGGCCAGCCCGGAACTGAATTTTCTCCCGGAGATGGTGAAATCCGCCGTCCGCTTCTTCCCGGAACTGACCGGCGCCTTGCACGCGCAGGACCGGGTCGGCACTTACGGCAGCCTGCATCTGGCGGAGGTGCTGTGACGACAGTCGGCGTTCGCCCGGACCACACGCTCGAGCGTTATTATCGGTGGCACGCCCGCATCTACGACGCCACCCGCTGGAGTTTCCTCTTTGGCCGGACCGGTCTGGCCGAACGGGTCGCCACCCTGCGAACGCCTGAGAATATTCTGGAAATCGGGTGCGGCACCGGCCGTAATCTGGCGCGGCTGGCGCGGCGGTTTCCCCAAGCCCGGCTGACCGGGCTGGATCTGTCCGCCGATATGCTGGCGCGGGCGCGGCGC
Source organism: Candidatus Competibacteraceae bacterium (assembly GCA_036796235.1). Lineage (GTDB taxonomy): Bacteria > Pseudomonadota > Gammaproteobacteria > Competibacterales > Competibacteraceae > REEE01. The sequence continues at coordinate 9,965 of DAIRDI010000023.1, forward strand.
GGCCTGGAGTCCTTCGGCGATCGAGTCGAGCTGGCGCATCAAGCCTATACCCGGCCGCTGCACGACGAACCCCGCTTCGATCTCATCGTGCTGTCGTACTGCCTGAGCATGATCGATCCCGGCTGGGAGCAGGTCATCGCCAGCGCCCGCCAGGATTTGCGCCCGCGCGGTCTGATCGCGGTGGTGGATTTTCACGACTCGAACCGACCGACGTTCCAACGCTGGATGGGGGTCAATCACGTCCGGATGGAGGGGCATCTCCTGCCGGAACTGCGGGCCCGCTTCCAACCGCTGGATAGCGCGGTCCACCGCGCCTATGGCGGACTCTGGCGCTATTTCCATTTCGTGGGTGCGCGCGAGTAGCGAGCTGTAGGGAACGATCAGCTCACCGGTTCTGGTTCCGGCGTAGTCGCCGGGCGAGTGGAGCGCGCGGTGCGTTGCGCCAGCTCCGCGGTCCAATCCAAAATTTCTAGCCGCCCGTCCGGATGCTCGACCAGGGCGGTGCAACTTTCCACCCAGTCGCCGTCATTGGCGTACCAGATTCCCTCGATTTCGGTCAGTTCCGCCTTGTGGATATGGCCGCAGATGATCCCGTCGAATCCTCGATGACGGGCTTCGCGCACGGCGGCGGCTTCGAACCGGGCGATGTAGGCGGCGGCTTGACCGATCCGTTGCTTGAGGAAGCTCGCCAGCGACCAGTAGGGATGGTTGAGCCGGCGACGCAAGGCGTTGGTCCAGCGATTGACCGCTAGCAATACATCGTACAACCAGTCGCCGAACACTCGGACCAGCCAGCCGCCGCACTTAACGGCGCTGTCCAGTTCGTCGCCGTGGGTTACCAGGAACCGCCGACCGTCGGCGGTCAGGTGCGCGCATTCCGGCTGAATTTCGATCCCGCCCACCCGCAGCCCCAGGTAGTCGCGCGCTACTTCGTCGTGATTTCCCGGAATGTAGATCACAGGCATCCCTTGTCGCGCCAGGGCGAGTACGGTCTTGAGCACCCGGCTGTGGGTGGTCGGCCAGCGCCCGCCCTTGCGCAGGCTCCAGAAATCGATGAAATCGCCGACCAGATAGAGCCGCTCACAGTTCACGGCTTGCAAAAAATCCAGCAAAAACTCTGCCTTGCAATCTTTGAAACCCAGATGAACGTCGGAAATCCAGATCGATCGAAAGTGGTAGGGTTGCATGACTCCGCCTCGCGTCGGCATGAAAGACGAACGTTGGCGAAATTTGCCGGAGTCATGTGAACATTGGGTAATAACCTGATGAATTCTTGATCACTATCTGACTACGGTTTTGCTTACAAACGCTTGAATCCGGGCGTCAAACCCCATTGCGGCGATATGCGGCGCATCCGGCTGGGCCGGAAATTCGTCGCCGTGTTGATTTATGACGCCATCAGCTATCTTCTATCCAAGTCGGCATGTGACCGGCCTCTTTCCCAGGTCGACCTGGATGCGGCGGATGACCGAAGCCGGATTTATCGCGGACATCCGGTCGTTCCCGCTAGCAACGTGGGGTCGGCCCTACGAACTCTTGATCGGCGTCCTGCGGTAATCTTGCCGACGCGGTTTCAAGATGTGGTGGTGCGACCCACTTTCTTTCCTGGTCATGATGGCTAAATGATCGGTAGCTTTAATGAATGAGGTGATTTATGGATTTTTTTGAATTGGTTTCCAACTGGATCAACGTCAATTATCGGATTGAGTCTTTGATTAAAACTCTTCAAAAAATCCAACACCAAGGAGCTATGGCGGGGACGCTAACGCCTACAAAAAACTCCAACGTATTTATACAAGAAGTTCCAAAAACAACCAAGCCTAGCGTGAATATTGAAGATGGGGAAATCCAATGGAGTCATGGCGCGCTCAGTGGTGCGTGGGGAAAAACTCGCTGCCAAGCCATACTTCAATATACGCTGCCCTTGGCAAAGGATGGAAGTTATCCGCCCATTCTCATCAATATCCGTGTCAATGCCACCATCACATTGAAGCCTGAAAAAGAATTTAAAGATATCAAGGATTTTACTCCCCTTTATAAAATGTTGCTCCATGATTATGGCGGCGATAAAGCTGGATTTTGCGCGGCCATGGGAACGAGAACGATTAGTGAATATAATAACTTTGGCACTGTGGAAGGGGTTTTGTATCACGAATTGTTGCATTTCGCGCTCGCTAAAGTTTTTGCAAAGCAGCTTCAGCATAAGATGCTGAAAAAAATATCAGGAGATAGTTACGAAACTCGGGAAAAAGCAATCGCTGCTTTTTCTGAAGCGGCCGATGAGACTTGGAAAAGTTGGCGGGGTTTGTTACTTCATGACGCCAGTTTTCTTGACGAGCGATTTATCTGGGAGAAGGAATGCGCTTATTACATCAAACAATATGAAGAGGCAGGAAAACCTGGGCTGTCCACGGGATAAATATCAAACGGGATCAAAGTTTATTTAGCGCTCCTGCCCGCGAGCAACTGCCCATGCATGCCCTCGACCCGCTGTACGCGCCGCTGAGCGGCCTGAATCTGATCGAAGCCAGCGCCGGCTCCGGCAAAACCTACACCATTACCGGCCTGTATCTGCGCCTAGTGGCGGAGGCCGCGATTCCGGTCCACCGGATCCTGGTGGTGACCTACACCAACGCCGCGACCAAGGAACTGCGCGACCGCATCCGCGACCGCCTGGCGCAGCTCCGCCTGGCGTTCCTGCGCGGACGCGCCGACCCGGACGACGAACTCGCCGTGCGGATGCTGGATCTGCTGCCCGACCGCGAACTCGCCATCCGCCGCCTGACCAACGCCGTGCGCGGCTTCGACGAAGCGGCCATCTTCACCATTCACGGCTTCTGCAAGCGGGTGCTGAGCGACAACGCCTTCGAAAGCGGCCTGTCCTTCGAGACCGAACTGCTGGCCGATACCGACGACCTGCTCCAGGAAATCGTCGATGACTTCTGGCGCCGGGAGTTCTACCGGGCCTCGCCGCTGGTGGTGCAATACTTTCTGGACCAGAACTACAGCCCGGAGCGCCTGCGGGCCGAAATCAGCCCGCATCTGGGCAAACCGTATCTTGAAGTGGTCACCCCAAACGCCGATTTGGACGGCGCGGCGCTCGAACGAGCCTTCATCGCCGCGTTCCAACAGGCCCGCGACCTGTGGTTGCGGGACCGCGCCGAAATCGAAAACTTGCTGCTGCAATCGCCCGCGCTCAACCGGAAAAGCTACGGCTTGAAGTCCATCCCCGGCTGGCTGGCCGCCATGGACGCCTATCTGTCGGTGGAAATCCCCAGGCTGGTCCTGTTCGATAAATTCGCGCAATTCACCGCTTCCAAACTGAACGACTCGGTCAAAAAGGGCCAAACCGCGCCCCAGCATCCGTTTTTCGCGGCCTGCGAGGCGCTCAAAGCCGCCTGCGAGACGCTGGCCGACTACTGCCGGCATCAGGTTCCGGTCAAATTTCTGGCCTATGGCAACGCGGAACTGGCGCTCCGCAAGCGCCGCCAGCAAGCCCAGTCCTACGATGATTTACTGCTCGATCTGCGCGACGCCCTGCACCATCCCCAACGCGGCGCGGCGCTGGTCGACACCCTCCGCCATCGTTACGCCGCCGCGCTGATCGACGAGTTCCAGGACACCGATCCGATCCAGTACGACATCTTCCGGACCCTGTACGCCGGCGCGGGGAAGCCGGTCTTTCTGGTCGGCGATCCCAAACAGGCCATCTACAGCTTTCGCGGCGCCGACATCTTCGCCTATCTGAACGCCCGGCGCGACGCTGCCCAGCACCATACCCTGGAGGTCAACTGGCGTTCCGATCCGCGCCTGCTGACCGCGTCGAACGCGCTGTTCGGCGCCGCCGAGGAGCCGTTTCTGTTCGAGGACATCGGCTTCCAGCCGGCCGTGCCGGCGGAAAAAAAGCAGCACGAGCCCTTATGGATTCAGGGCCGGAACGAACCGCCGCTCCAGGTTTGGTGGCTGGAAGCGGACGATCCGAAGGAGCCGGTGAATAAGGGTCCGGCCAACGAGGGCGCGGCGCGGGCGACCGCCGGCGAAATCGCCCGACTCCTGAATCTGGGCGCGCGCGGCCAGGCCGGCATCGGCGACCGGCCGCTGGCGGGCGGCGATATCGCCGTGCTGGTGCGCAACCACCGGCAGGGACGGCTGATTCGCGACCATTTGCTCCGATTGCGCGTACCCAGCGTCCAGCACGCCGACGACAGCGTGTTCGCCTCGGCCGAGGCGCAGCAACTGGAATGGGTGCTGGCGGCGGTGGCGGAACCGGGCCATGAAGGACTCGTGCGGGCGGCGCTGGCCTGCGATCTGTTCGGGACGAGCGGCGATGCCTTATACCAGTTACGCGACGACGAGCAGGCCTGGGCGCGACAACTGGAAGTCTTCCAGGACTATCGGCGACTCTGGCGGGATCACGGCTTCATGCGATTCTTCCGCGCCTGGCTGATCGCCGAGGGCGTGGCGGCGCGCCTGCTGGCGTTCCAGGACGGCGAACGGCGGCTGACCAATCTGCTGCATCTGGCGGAGCGGCTGCACGTCGCCAGCCGGACCCATCCCGGTCTGGCGGGCTTGCTCAAGTGGCTCGCCGACCGTCGCCGGACGCCGAGCAACAAGGATGAAGACCAGCAACTGCGTCTGGAAAGCGACGAAAATCTGGTGCGGATCGTCACCCTGCATAAGAGCAAGGGGCTGGAGTATCCGGTGGTGTTTTGTCCGTTTCTGTGGGACGGTCGGCTGTGGATCGGCGACAAGACCTCAACCCTGCTGCATCACGATCCCGCCGATCCCGGCCGGGCGATTCTCACCTTCGGCGCGGAGGAAGACGATCCGGCCCGCCCGCACGCCCGCCGCGAGGAACTGGCCGAGAATCTGCGGCTGTGCTACGTGGCCCTGACTCGGGCCAAACAGCGCTGCTACCTGGTCTGGGGCAAGATCAAGGACGCCGAAACCGCGCCCCCGGCCTGGCTGCTGCACCGGCCCACGGTCAAGGAGCACGACAAGGACTGGCTGGAGGCGACGCGGGAGCGGTTCCGGCAGACCGCCGCGCCGGCGCTGCGTCAGGAACTGCAAACCGTGCTGGCGCCGGCGGGCGACGCGGCGGTCGTCGCGCCGTTGCCTCGGGAGTGGGGCCAGCGCTATCAACCGCCCGCTGCGGCAGAGCCGGAATTGCGGGCGAGCGCCCTGAGCCGGCCGGTTCCGGAATCGTGGCGGGTCGGCAGTTTCACCGGGCTGACCGCCGGCCATGCGGTCGAGACGCCCGATTACGATCTGACCGCCGCCGTCCCCACGGCGGACGCGGACACCGCCGAGCTGACGACCCGGCGCGACCGCTTCACCTTCCCGCGCGGCGCTCGGTCCGGGATTTGCCTGCATGCCATTTTCGAGCGGCTGGATTTTCGCCAGGGCGCGCGGGAACGGTTGGAAGAGTTGGTCGAGTCCACCCTGACCGGGCATGGTCTGGACGCGGCGGTTTGGACTCCGGTGGTGGCGGAGTGGGTGGAACAGGTGCTGGCGACACCGTTGAACGCGGACGGATTGCGACTGGCCACGGTGGCGACGGATCAGCGGCTCATCGAACTGGAGTTCACCTATCCGCTGGCCAACCTGCGCGCCGACGCCCTGCGGCGGGTGCTGGAACGGCACGGTTATGCCGCCGGACCGTTTCGGGAATTCATCGAAACCCTGGAATTCAGTCCCCTGCGCGGCTATATGAAGGGCTTCATCGACCTGGTGTTTGAAGCCGGCGGGCGGTTCTATCTGGTGGATTACAAGTCCAACTGGCTCGGCCCGGACTGGGCGGCCTATCGCCGGCCGGCCCTGGAGGCGGCGATGGCCCGCGAGGCTTACGTGCTGCAATATCTGATCTATACCGTGGCGCTGCACCGCTATCTGCGCCTGCGCCTGATGGACTATGACTACGAGCGGCATTTCGGCGGGGTGTTCTATCTGTTCCTGCGCGGGATGGACCCGGCGCGGGGACCGGAGTGCGGCGTGTTCCACCACCGGCCCGCGCCGGCGCTCGTGGCCGCGCTGGACGCGCTGATGGCGACCGGGAGGAGTGATGGCTGATGTCCGGATTTTATGCGGAAATCGAGACAGATCTGGAGTCCAAGAATGCCGATGAATGTTTGCTGGCTGTCGCGGGCGCGGAGCGTCCGCGACAGCGTATTGCTGATCCGCGCTTGACCGCGTCCGATTGAAGCGGCAGCCCAGGGAAAGGCGCGGTCAAGCGTCGGCTTCCAGAAATTGGTTGAGCACCATTCTTCTTCCTCATTTGATCTGCACGACATTACCGCCTTTCGGTGTGATGTCCTTCGGCTCTGCTCGCCGGATCAGACCGGGAGATACGTTCCACCGCTGGCCATCATCCGCGACAATCGTGACGGTCTTCTTGTTGTATTTGACGAGAACACCCGTTGTCGCTGGCCGACCAGCCAGGTCGAAAGCGATGCGCTCCCCGATGCTAAATTTGAGCATGGCGCCGTGATTTCGCATGTGCTGCAGAAATCGCAGTCGCTCTACAATCTTGTGATTCAGGTCGATCAATTCACTTTCGGTAAATTCATCAATATTGATCTTCTGCATCGATTCATACTCTCGGTTTGACGATTCGAATTTTCAGTTCTGGTGGCGTCCAACGCCCATGTTCAACGGGGGAGAAAAGCCCACGGCGACCCAATTAGGCAATAAATTTGTCGTATTCAGCATGGCTGCCAATCCAAATCCACTGTATTCCGCCCGGTGCATCAATACCTATTGCTCGATAATGCTTTCCTACCCGTACTGACCATAGTTCTTCAATGCGCTTCAATTGCAGCGAGGGATGCCGTGGATTTTCCTTTAGCAGTTCATAATTCTTGTCAGCCAGTTCTCGGATTTCAGCAGGAAGCGCCCAGTACAGCGTCCAGAAGTCTGATGAAGTATAGTGCTTCACAGTTCACGAGCCTTGCCTTGGGCAAATTCTGCCCGTGCTTTCTCAATGAGTTTATTGAATTTCCCAGCCTTAAAATCCGCACTGATTTGTTGATCCCAAAGCTCATCTTCAAGCTGAAAAAACCACTCTCGAAGCTTTGAGAAATCTTCAGTCGGTAAATTACGAATCCGCATTTGAAGTTCTTCGACTTGACTCATGGGCATAACTCCTTATCAAGCTACACTAAAAATTTACAATACCTAACGCTAGTGGGTCACTTGCTTTGCAAGTTCTATTATAAAAAATGCCAATTTGCTGATTTAAAAAATTACTATGAGTTTCTATGTTAACCATTGTCGGTTTTCCTTGTCAACTCATTCGCCAACATCTCCGCCTGCTTGAGCACCGTCTCGGTTGCCAGCTTCTGCATATCGGGCGGATAGCCGAATTGCCGTAGTGTGCGTTTGACGATGACTTTGAGTTTCGCCTTTACGCTTTCCTTGATCGTCCAATCGATAGTGGCATTGGCTTTGACTTTTTCAAACAGCACAACGGCCAGCTCGCGCAACTTGTCTTGTTGCATGAGTTCTCTGGCGCTCTCGTTGTTGGCCACGGCGGTATAGAAGGCGTACTCATACTCGCTCATGCCCATCTCTTCGGCTTGCTTGTCGGACTTGACGATTTCCTTGCTGATGTTGATCAGCTCGTCCATCACCTCCACCGCCGTGAGCACCTTGGCGTGGTAACGCTTGATGGCATCTTGCAGCATTTCCATCAGCGTCCGGCTTTGCACCAGGTTCTTTTTGGCGCGCGCCTTGATTTCATCGTTGAGCAGTTTTTTGAGCACTTCGAGCGCGACGTTTTTGTGCTCCTTGTTCTTCAGCTCCAGCAGGAACTCTTCGGAAAGAATCGAAATATCGGGCTTTTTGATTCCGGCAGCGTCGAACACATCAATGACTTGCTCCGACACCAGCGCCTTGTCGATCACCTGCCGGATGGTTGATTCGATTTCCTCGTTGGTACGGCCCGTGCCGTTGCTGTCGAACTTCGCAAGCCGTGCCTTCACCGCCTGAAAGAAGGCGATTTCATCCTTCACATCCATGGCCTGCTCGTGCGGAATGGCGATGGCGAATGCCTGCGACAGGGCGGTGACTTGGTCGATATAGCGCTTCTTGCCATCCTCCAGCCCGAGGATATGTTCCTCGGCCGCCAGAATCATGGAGAGTTTTCTGGAGGTGTCGGCCTCGAAGTAATCCTCGTAAGGGAAGCCGTGAAC
>DAIRDI010000024.1:0-18115 GCA_036796235.1 Candidatus Competibacteraceae bacterium
GGTGTAGTTCAATGGTAGAACCTCAGCTTCCCAAGCTGATAGTGTGGGTTCGATTCCCATCACCCGCTCCAGGACACCGGGGTTACGTTACGGCGTAACCCTTTTTTATCAAGGTTTCCTCGAAAATTCCTGCTTTCCTTCCGACGCCCTTTCTAACCAGCGACCGGATTTGTCCCGAATTTCCCGTGAGGAACCTGTCATGATTCACGTCGCGATCGCCGGCGCCACCGGCCGGATGGGCCGCCATCTGCTTGAGGCTTGCCGCCAGGCCGAGGGCGTGCGTTGTACCGCGGCCTCGGAACATCCCGACAGTCCCTTCCTGGGCAGCGATGCGGGCGAAGCTGCCGGCATCGACCGGCTGGACGTCCCCATCGTCGCCGATCTGACGTCGATGACCGACCGCTTCGACGTGCTCGTCGACTTTACTCGACCTACGGCAACCCTGAAGCATCTGGCGCTTTGTCAATCCGCCGGCAAAGCCATGGTCATCGGCACCACCGGCCTCTCCACCGCACAACAGGCCGAGATCGCCCGAGCCGCCGAACAGGTCCCCATCGTGTTCGCGCCCAACATGAGCGTCGGGGTCAATCTCTGCTTTAAACTGCTGGAGCTGGCGGCCCAAGTGCTGGGAGATGGCGTGGACATCGAGATCATCGAAGCCCATCACCGCCACAAGGTGGACGCCCCTTCCGGCACCGCGCTGGCGATGGGGCAAATCATCGCCACCACCCTCGGCCGCGATCTGGAACAGTGCGCCGTCCATGGCCGACACGGGGTCACCGGCGAGCGAAACTCCACCACCATCGGCTTTTCCACCATCCGCGCCGGCGATATCGTCGGCGAGCATACCGTGCTGTTCGCCGACGCGGGCGAGCGCATTGAAATCACCCACCGCGCCTCCAGCCGGATGACCTTTGCCAAAGGCGCGGTGCGCGCCGCTGTCTGGCTGGCCGGCCGCACTCCTGGTCTGTTCGACATGCGCGACGTGCTTGGCCTGCGTTGAACGATGCCAGTCCCCGGTGCAGAACACGGTAGAGCAACGCGGCGCGATTTGGTAGACTCCGCCCCAGGTTAAGCACTTCACTTTGCCAATGCATCCAAGGAGCGGTCCTCGCGCCGCTCCTTTATTATGCGTGTCCGTTTCGCGTCTGCCCTGGAGGCTCCCTTGAAAAAACCCGCGCTTCTGGCCCTGGAAGACGGCAGCCTGTTCCGGGGCGAATCCATCGGCGCCGACGGATGCGCCCAGGGCGAAGTCGTTTTCAACACCGCGATGACCGGTTATCAGGAAATCCTGACCGATCCGTCCTATTGCCGGCAGATCGTCACGCTCACCTACCCGCATATCGGCAACGTCGGAACCAATCGCGGAGACGAGGAAGCCGCCCGCATTCACGCCAGCGGACTGGTGGTGCGGGACTACCCTCGCCTGGCCAGCAACTGGCGCAACCAGCAACCGCTGGATGACTATCTGCGCGAGCGCGGCGTCGTGGCCATCGCCGGCATCGACACCCGCCGGCTGACGCGCATCCTGCGGGAAAAAGGCGCTCAAACCGGCTGTCTGTTGGCCGGCGAATCCGTGGACGCCGATCTGGCCCTGGCGCAGGCCCGCGCGTTTCCCGGCCTGAAAGGCATGGATCTGGCTCAGGTCGTGAGCGTCTCCGCGCCCTACGCCTGGACCGAGGGAAGCTGGCGGCTGGCCGGCAACGATTTCCCGACAATCGACGCCGCCCGCCATCATGTGATCGCCTACGACTACGGCATCAAGCGCAACATCCTGCGGATGCTCGCCGATCGAGGTTGCCGGCTCACCGTGGTGCCCGCGCGGACGCCCGCCGACGAGGTCATGAGGCTCAAGCCGGATGGGGTGTTCCTGTCCAACGGCCCCGGCGACCCCGAACCCTGCGCCTACGCCATCGCCGCCATCCGCGAGCTGCTGGATCTCGGTATGCCACTGTTCGGCATCTGCCTCGGCCACCAGTTGCTGGGACTGGCCAGCGGCGCGCGCACCGTCAAGATGAAATTCGGCCATCATGGCGGCAATCACCCAGTCCTCGATCTGGAGAGCGGACGGGTGATGATCAGCAGCCAGAATCACGGCTTCGCGGTGGATGAGGCCACATTGCCGGCCACTCTGCGCGCCACGCACCGCTCGCTGTTCGATGGGTCGCTGCAAGGCGTCGCCCGAACCGACCGACCGGCGTTCAGCTTCCAGGGCCACCCCGAGGCCAGCCCCGGACCGCATGACGTAGCTTCGCTGTTCGACCGCTTCATCACGCTCATGGCGACGCAGGCTGGCCGTTCGTAGCGCCGCGTCCGGTTTCGTTTCCCCTTCGCCCGGCGGGTCGCCGGTCAGGTAGAGTCATGCCCAAGCGTACCGATTTACAAAGCATCCTGATCATCGGCGCCGGTCCCATCGTGATCGGCCAGGCCTGCGAGTTCGACTATTCGGGCGCGCAAGCCTGCAAGGCGCTGCGGGAAGAAGGTTACCGGGTGATCCTGGTCAACTCCAATCCCGCCACCATCATGACCGATCCGAACATGGCCGACGCTGTGTACATCGAACCGATCCACTGGCAAACCGTGGCCCGCGTCATCGCCCGCGAGCGGCCCGACGCGCTGTTGCCGACCATGGGTGGCCAGACCGCGTTGAATTGCGGGCTGGATCTGGTGCGCCACGGGGTGCTGGACCAATACGCCGTGGAAATGATCGGCGCATCCCCCGACGCCATCGATATGGCCGAGGATCGCGAGCGCTTCCGCCGGGCCATGCATGAAATCAACCTGGCCACGCCGCGCTCGGTGATCGCCCACACGGTGGAGGAGGCGCTGGCCCAACACCACGAGATCGGATTCCCCAGCATTATCCGCCCCTCCTTTACCCTGGGCGGCAGCGGCGGCGGCATCGCCTATAACCGCGAGGAGTTGGTGGAGATTCTGGAGCGCGGCCTGGACCTGTCGCCGGTCAGCGAAGTCTTGATCGAGGAATCGGTGCTGGGCTGGAAGGAATTCGAGATGGAGGTGGTGCGCGACTGCGCCGACAACTGCATCATCGTCTGCGCCATCGAGAACCTCGATCCGATGGGGGTGCATACCGGCGATTCCATCACCGTCGCTCCGGCGCAGACCCTCACCGACAAGGAATACCAGATCATGCGCGACGCCTCGCTGGCGGTGCTGCGCAAGATCGGGGTGGACACCGGGGGTTCCAACGTCCAGTTCGCCATCAACCCGGCCGACGGGCAAATGGTGATCATCGAAATGAACCCCCGCGTCTCCCGCTCCTCGGCGCTGGCTTCCAAGGCCACCGGTTTCCCCATCGCCCGGGTCGCGGCCAAACTGGCGGTCGGCTACACCCTGGACGAACTCCAGAACGAGATCACCGGCGGACGGACCCCGGCCTCGTTCGAACCGAGCATCGACTACGTCGTCACCAAGGTGCCGCGTTTCAATTTCGAGAAATTCCCCCAGGCCGACCAGCGGCTCACCACCCAGATGAAATCGGTCGGGGAGGTCATGGCCATCGGTCGCACCTTCCAGGAATCGCTGCAGAAAGCCCTGCGCGGCCTGGAAATCGGCGTCGATGGCTTCACCGAAATTCTCGATCACCACTCCGATCCACAGACCGTACTCAAGTACGAACTGGGCGTACCCGGTCCGCGACGCTTGTGGTTCGTCGCCGAAGCTTTCCGCCTCGGCTATTCGTTGGAGACCCTGCACGCTTTGACCTGGATCGACCCCTGGTTTCTGGCGCACATCGAGGATCTGATGCAGGTGGCCGGCGAACTGCGCGCCCTGGGCCAAACGGCGCTGCGCGATCGCGAGCGGTTGTACGCACTCAAGCGCCAGGGCTTCTCCGACAGCCGGCTGGCCACTCTGACCGGGACCACCGAAACCGCAGTTCGCCAGTTGCGCGAGGAACTGGACGTGCATCCGGTTTACAAACGAGTGGATTCCTGCGCCGCCGAATTCGCCACCGGCACCGCCTACCTGTATTCGACCTATGAAGAAGAATGCGAGGCGGAACCGACCACGCGGGCGAAAATCATGGTGCTGGGCGGCGGTCCCAACCGCATCGGCCAGGGCATCGAGTTCGACTACTGCTGCGTCCACGCCGCCCTGGCCCTGCGCGAGGACGGTTACGAGACCATCATGGTCAACTGCAACCCGGAGACCGTGTCCACCGATTTCGACACCTCCGACCGCTTGTACTTCGAGCCGCTGACCTTGGAAGACGTGCTGGAAATCGTCCGCAAGGAGCGGCCCCAAGGCGTGATCGTCCAGTACGGCGGCCAGACCCCGCTGAAGCTGGCCCGCCCGCTGGAGGCCAATGGCGTACCGATCATCGGCACCAGCCCGGACGCCATCGACCGCGCCGAGGACCGCGAACGCTTTCAGCGGATGATTCATCACCTCGGGTTGCGGCAACCGCCCAACCGCACTGCCCGCGACCCTGAGGAAGCGGTGCGGCTGGCCGAGGAGATTGGTTATCCCCTGGTGGTGCGCCCCTCCTACGTGTTGGGCGGGCGGGCCATGGAAATCGTCCATGAGGAAGGGGATTTGCGTCGGTACATGACTGAGGCGGTGCAAGTCTCCAACGAATCGCCGGTGCTGCTGGATCGTTTCCTGAACAATGCCGTCGAGGTGGACGTGGACGCTCTGAGCGACGGCCGTGCGGTGCTGATCGGCGGCATCATGGAGCACATTGAGGAAGCTGGCGTTCACTCCGGCGACTCGGCCTGCTCGTTGCCTCCCTACTCACTTGGACCGGCCATCCAGGATCGGTTGCGCGACCAGGTGCGCGCCATGGCGCTGGAACTGGAGGTGGTCGGGTTGATGAACGCCCAGTTCGCCATTCAGGGCGACGAGATCTTCGTCCTGGAAGTGAACCCACGTGCTTCCCGCACCGTGCCTTATGTCTCCAAGGCCACCGGCCGGCCACTGGCCAAGATCGCCGCCCGCTGCATGGTCGGGCGCACCTTGGCCGAACAAGGGGTATCCGGTGAGGTGATTCCCGCCTATTATTCGGTCAAGGAAGCGGTGTTTCCCTTCGTCAAATTCCCCGGCGTCGATCCGCTGCTCGGACCGGAAATGAAATCCACCGGCGAAGTGATGGGCGTCGGGCGCACCTTCGGCGAAGCCTTCGCCAAGGCCCAACTCGGGGCGGGCGACCAACTGCCGCGCGGCGGACAAGCGTTTATCAGCGTCCGCGACGTCGACAAGCCGAAAGCCGTGGAGATCGCCCGCGAATTACAACGACTCGGTTTCGCGCTGGTGGCCACGCAGGGCACGGCCGCCGCCCTGCACGCACACGGACTCGATTGCGCGATCGTGCATAAGGTCGGCGAAGGTCGGCCGCACGTCGTGGATCTGATTAAGAACGATCAGATCAACCTCATCGTCAACACCACCGAGGGCAAGCAGGCCATCGCTGACTCCTTTTCCATCCGGCGCGAAGCGTTGATGCGTAAAGTCAGCTACACCACCACCCTGGCCGCCGCCCGGGCTACCTGCCAAGCCCTGCGCGAACTCGATAACGAAACCGTCAACTGCCTTCAGGATTTACACCGGGAACTGCACGCATGACTCAGAGAGTACCGATGACCGCGGCCGGAGCCGCCCGCCTGCGCGCCGAACTTCAGGCCCTCAAAACGGAGGCTCGGCCCCGGATTATCGCCGCCATCGCCGAGGCCCGCGCGCACGGCGACCTGAAGGAAAACGCCGAGTACCACGCCGCCCGCGAGCAACAGAGTTTCACGGAGGGCCGCATCGCCGAGATCGAGTCGAAACTGGCTCAGGCCCAGATTATCGATGTCACGACCTTGGCGGCTTCGGACAAAGTGGTGTTCGGCTCCACGGTATCGCTCGTCGAGGAGGAAAGCGAAGAAGAACGGCGCTACCAAATCGTCGGTGAGGATGAAGCCGATATCAAGGAAGGCAAGATTTCCTTCGGTTCGCCCATCGCCCGGGCGCTGATCGGCAAACGGATCGGCGACGTCGTCGATGTTCAGACGCCAGGCGGCATCAAGACCTATGAGATCACGGACGTCCGGTACCTCTGAGCGGAATGCGTCGTGAACCCATCGTGTTTGCCGTTCTCCCGGCGCCGGTTGCTGAGTCTGCTGTGCAGTGGCCTGTTGTTGGCTGGCTCGCCCACGTTCGTTATCCAGGCCGCCGAGCTGGCCGATACCGTCGCGAGGATTAAGACCAGCGTCGTAGCGGTGGGTACGCTCCAACCCACCCGACAGCCTCCGGCCCAGTTCCAGGCCACCGGCTTCGTGGTCGGCCAAGGCCGGCACATTCTCACCAACGCGCACGCGCTACCGGATTTTCTCGATACTCAGAACAAGGAAACCCTGGCGATCTTCATCGGCCAAGGGCAACGGGTTGAGACACGGCCCGCGCGCAAAATCGCCAGCGATCCGCACTACGATCTGGCGTTGCTGGAAATCGACGGCGCGCCGTTGCCGCCCCTGCGGCTGGGCGAATCGCGGCGCGCCCGCGAAGGCCAAACCGTCGCTTTCACCGGTTTTCCGATCGGCGTCGTGCTGGGCCTGTTTCCGGTCACCCACAGCGGCATCATTTCCGCCATCAGCCCGATCGCCATCCCGCTACCGACGGCCGGGCAACTGGACCCCAACGTAATCCAGCGCCTGCGGATCGAAACTTTCGATGTACTGCAACTGGACGCCACCGCGTATCCCGGTAACAGCGGTAGCCCGTTATACGAACCGCGTACCGGCCGAGTAATCGGCATCATCAACAAGGTGTTCGTCCAGGAAAGCAAGGAGACGCTGCTGGAAAGACCCAGTGGCATCACTTACGCGATTCCGATCCGCCATGCTCAGGCGCTCCTCCAACGAGCCGGAGTACCGACTCACTGATGCGGCAACGGTCGTTTGGTGAGAAGGATGAATGAAGGATGCAGGATAAAGTCGGTTAGAACCATGTCGGTTAGAACCATGTCGGTTAGAAGCACTGGCTCATGCTTGTCACGACCCGGATTAAACCCCTATAATGACTCGGCGAAACTGACGGGCGATTAGCTCAGTGGGAGAGCACTACCTTCACACGGTAGGGGTCGCTGGTTCGAGCCCAGCATCGCCCACCAAATACCCCACTCGTAAAAAAGCCGTTCGATGCGAACGGCTTTTTTTGTGGATGACCTCGCGCTCAATCCCGCGCTTCAGCGACTGTTATCTTATCGTGCTCGATCATGGCGTAAGCTGAGTGGTTGTGAATGGATTCAAAATTCTCCGATTCCACCGCATAAGCCGCCACCCGATCATCCCGATTCAATATTGCGGCGATGTCGCGCACCATGTCCTCGACAAACTTGGGATTCTCATACGCCCGTTCGGTCACGTACTTCTCATCCGGCCGCTTGAGCAATCCGTACAGCTCGCAGGAAGCCTCCTTTTCCACCAGATCGATGAGATCCTCGATCCAGATAAAGCCCCGCGTCCGCACGTTGATCGTGACGTGCGAACGTTGGTTGTGAGCGCCGTACCGGGAAATTTTCTTCGAGCAGGGACAAAGGCTGGTCACCGGCACCACGACCTTGAGATTCATGCTCGGCTGACCGTCGCGGATTTCGCCGATGAACGTCACCTCGTAATCCATCAGGCTCCGTACTCCGGAGATCGGCGCCGCCTTGTCCACGAAGTAGGTGAAGGTCATTTCGATATGCCCGGCTTCCGCTTCCAGCCGACCGGTCATCTCCGCCAGCATGTCCTTGAAGGACTCCACCGAGATTTCCCGTCCTGGGATGTTCAGGATCTCGACGAAGCGAGACATGTGCGTGCCCTTGAAGTTGTGGGGCAAATTCACATACATGTTGAACAGGGCGATGGTGTGCTGCTCGCCGCCGCTGCGATCCCGCACCTTGACCGGATGGCGGATATCCTTGATGCCGACCTTGTTGATCGCCAACTGCCGGGTATCGACGCTGTTCTGCACGTCGGGAATATGAACGACCGTGGACAGAGCCGCGGAATTGATCTTCAATGGCTTCATGCAATCCTCTCAGCGGCGCGCAGGCGCGCCCTCGTCGACCAACACTGGATCCCTCGCACCGCTCCTGCCGGCCGTGGGGTTTTAATTTCCAACGATTGGATAGTCAATCGGTCCGTTAATTCCCGAGTATTTTACTCAGGCATTAACCGGAACGGGCGTGGGAACCACGCTCCACCCCGCCAGTTGCTGGAATATGCTCTCCTCATCCAGCCCGCATTCCGCCAACAACTCCCCACGCTCGCCCTGCTCCACGAACCGGTCTGGCAACCCAATGTGGTGAATCGGAATCTGAATGCCCCGCGCCGCCAAACACTCGCTGACCGCGCTGCCCGCGCCACCGGCGACCATATTTTCCTCCAGCGTCACCAGCGCCGGGTGGTCGGCGGCCATCCGCGCCACCAGCGCTTCGTCCAGGGGTTTGACGAAGCGCATGTTCACCACGGTGGCGTCCAGGCGCTCCGCCACCGCCTCGGCCACCGCGACCATCCCACCGAAGGCCAGCAACGCCAATCCTCGACCGCGACGGCGAATTTCCGCCTGGCCCACCGGCAGGGCGCGCATCTCCCGCGCCACGGACGCGCCGGGTCCCTTGCCGCGCGGATAACGCACCGCCGCCGGCCGGTCGAGCTGAAATCCGGTGTAGAGCATTTGCCGGCATTCGTTCTCGTCGGCGGGCGTCATCACCACCAGGTTGGGAATGCAACGGAGATAACTCAAATCAAAACTGCCGGCATGCGTCGGTCCGTCGGGTCCCACCAGCCCGGCCCGGTCGATGGCGAACAGCACCGGCAGATTCTGCAAGGCGACATCGTGAATCAGTTGGTCGTAGGCCCGTTGCAGGAAGGTGGAGTAGATCGCCACCACCGGCTTGAGCCCGTCGCAGGCCATGCCGGCGGCGAGCGTGACCGCATGTTGTTCGGCGATGGCCACATCGAAGTAACGATCCGGAAACCGTTCGGAGAACTCCACCAGCCCCGAGCCCTCGCGCATCGCCGGGGTGATCCCGATCAACCGCGCGTCGCGCTCGGCCATGTCGCACAACCACTCGCCGAACACCTGGGTGTAGGTCGGTCCTCCGGACGCCGCGGTCGGCTTTAGCCCCTGCGCCGGATCGAAGCTCCCCACGCCGTGATAGCCGACCGGTTCGTTCTCGGCCAACGGGTAGCCCTTGCCCTTGCGGGTGACCACATGCAGGAGGCGCGGCCCTTCGATCGCCCGCAAATTGCGCAGGGTCTGCACCAGGGTCGGCAGATCATGGCCATCCACGGGACCAAAATAGTTGAAACCCAGTTCCTCGAACAGCGTGCCGGCCGGAGCGATCAGCCCCTTAACGTGCTCCTCGGCGCGGCGGGCCACCTCCAGCATCGGCGGCACGTGACTGAGCACTTTCTTCCCACTCTCCCGAACGCTGGAGAAAAAGTGGCTCGACAGCAGCCGGGTTAGATAGGTCGATAGCGCGCCGACGTTGGGCGAGATGGACATCTCGTTGTCGTTGAGCACCACCAGCAGGTTGCTCTTCAGGGAACCGGCGTGATTGAGGGCCTCGAAGGCCATGCCGGCGGTCATCGCGCCATCGCCGATCACCGCGACGGTCTTCCGGTCGCTGCCGGCCCGCTCGGCGGCGATGGCCATGCCCAGCGCGGCGCTGAGCGAGGTGCTGGAATGACCGACCCCGAAGGTATCGTAGGGACTCTCGGCGCGCTTGGGAAAGCCAGCGACGCCGTCCTTGCGGCGCAGGGTTCCCATGCGGGCGCGCCGACCGGTCAGAATCTTGTGCGGATAGGTCTGATGGCCCACATCCCAGATCAGCCGATCCTCGGGCGTGTCGAAAACGTAGTGCAGGGCGATGGTGAGTTCGACCGCGCCCAGGTTGGCGGCGAAGTGCCCGCCGGTCCGGGCGACCGTTTGAATCAGAAACTCGCGCAGTTCATCGGCCAACGCCGGCAATCGCGCTTCGGGCAGCCGGCGCAAATCCGGCGGATGATCGATCAGTTCCAGGAATGGGAAGACGGATCCAGTAGTCATGGTGGGTAGGATAGTCCGGGCCAGTCGCGGTTGGGGAGTAAACGCCAAAGCCCCGGAACCACGGGAAAACGGCGCTTAGTAGGCGCGCTCGACGATATAGGCGGCGATCCAGCGCAGCGGATCGGTTTCGGGGCCCAGCGGTTCCAGGCTGGTCAAGGCTTGTTCATACAAGGCCCGGGCATGTTCGCGAGCGCCCTCCAAACCCAGCAGCGCCGGATAGGTCGGTTTGTCGAGCACTCGGTCCGAACCCTGGGGTTTGCCGAGCGTGGCGGTATCGCCCACCACGTCGAGAATATCATCGCGGATCTGAAAGGCCAGACCGATGCATTTGGCATAGCGATCCAGCCGATCCAAAACGGCTGGCTCGATAACCGGCTGACTGAGCGCGCCCAGCAGCACGCTGGCGCGAATCAGCGCCCCGGTCTTGTGAATGTGCATGTTCTCCAGCTCCGCCAGGCTCAACTCCCGGCCGACCGCCGCCAGATCGATGGCCTGACCGCCCACCATCCCTCGGGAACCGGCGGCCTGCGCCAGCAGACCCAGCATTTTCATGCGGATGGCCGGGTCCGCAACCATGGCGGAATCCTGGCTGAGCACCTGAAACGCCAGCGCTTGCAGGGCATCGCCCGCCAAAATCGCCAACGCTTCGCCGAAAGCCTTGTGGCAGGTCGGCCGGCCGTGGCGGAGATCGTCGTTGTCCATCGCCGGCAAATCGTCGTGGATCAGCGAGTAGGCATGGATGCATTCCACCGCGCAGGCGGGAGCGTCCAGCGCGTCGAGCGCCGCGCCGACCGCCGCGCCGGTCGCGTAGACCAGGACCGGCCGGATGCGTTTGCCGCCGCCCAGCACCGCGTAACGCATGGCCTGGTGCAGGTCGCTGGGGTGAAGATCAGGGGCTGGCAAGCGTTGATCGAGCGCCCGACTGGCGCGGTTTTGGTAGTGATTGATTTGTTCCGCCGCCATGACCGTCATCAACCCGCCGTCTCGCTGAAAGGCGTGATTTGCAGCTCACCCTCTCGTCCCGTTAACTGTTCTACTTTTTGCTCGGCCAATTGCAAGTGGGTCTGACAGGTCCGTACCAGTGCGACGCCGCGCTCGAACCGTTGTAGAGAGTCTTCGAGACTTAGATCACCTTGTTCGAGTTGCCCAACCAAGCTTTCCAGTTCCAATAAAGCCGTTTCGAAAGGAATCGGGGAATGCTTCTTGGCGGTCATGCCTGTCCATCCTCTTGAAGTCGTTCCTTACGTTATCTTGCGACCGGCAATCGGTCAATTTCAGCACCTGGGGGTTAGAAGCGCCTGGAGGTTTGGTCAGGAGCAATACGGGTGGCGCACCCTCGCCGCGGACGGGAGGAGATACGCTATCCCCTGGCGACATCCTTCGATTCGTCCGCCTCGACGGCGCGCTCCTGGCAGGTGGCGGTTTTGGCCACCCGAGTCAATTCCTGAATATTCTCGGCGAGCCTGTCCACCTGCTGGCGCAATAGGCGCACATCCTCCTGGGTCGGCACCCCCAATTGATTCAGGGCGCGCGTCACCCGCGCCTGAAAAACTTGTTCCAGCTTGTTCCAGGTACCGGTCGCCTGGTCCCGGATTGCTCCAGCCCGTTCTTTCAGGATCTCGACCCCTCCCGGCAGCGGCTCGGCCTCTGGCTCGGTGGGTTGTCCGTCGGTCTTCGTCAGCCGATGGTCCACCATCCGACCCTCCTCGACCAGGGCCTCGAAGAACCGCCCGCTCTCCTCCTGAGTTCTAGCGAACGCGCCGAGGCCCGCCAGCCAGATTTGGCGCGGGAAGTCCCGCGCGGCATGGGATGTTTGTGGTTCGGGAAAATCGGTTTTCATGTCTGAAACCTCTCTCTGCAACCGCGCGCGCCTTACCGCTCTTACGCGGCATGATTGAATTCGATCCTTCCGGAAGAGCTTGCTCGCTAGCACCTTAATGCATCAGATAACGCTAGCAGGGAAACTTAGAGCACACACCCTAAGCCGATCCGCTCGACAAGAAGCGCTCCTATTCCCGGCGCGCACTACTTGGCCGACCGGCGGCGGCGCCCAATCCTAACCGTTTGGGTCGGTAAACCGCACGATACGGCGGCGATCCTGCTTGGTCGGGCGACCGGCGGCGCGCAGATCCACGCGGGGCTGCAAACGGCGCTGCTCGCTGAGATCCGCGCGACGCTGGCGGCTTTCGGCGGTCTCTTCGTATAACAGGACCGCCTCCTTGGCGGGGCCACGCCGGACACTTAAGGCTTTGACCGTAATAACGTACTCATCGGGACCGCGCTGAATTTGCAGGATCTCACCGGGATGGATCGCACGGGAAGGCTTGCCGCGCTGGCCACCGATATGCACCCTGCCGCCGGCGACCGCCTCGGCCGCCAGCGCGCGCGTCTTGAAAAAGCGCGCGGCCCACAACCATCGATCCAGCCGCACCCGACTGGCGTCAGCCGATGGCGGGGCGTCGTGGTCCGCGACGGTCATGGAAATGCGGCTCGCCCCAAATCCTGGTCCTTCAGGCCATCCTAATCGCGGCCATGACGCTGTTCTTCGTCGGGCAGCGTGATGTTCAATTCCAGGATCTCGTAGCCGCCTTCCCGGTCCAGATGAACCTTGATCTGGCTCTGGTCGACCGGCACGTATTTGCGCACCACTTCCAGCAACTCTTTTTTGAGCGCGGGCAGGTAATCCGGGCTGCCGCGGCGGCTACCCCGCTCGTGAGCCACGATGATTTGCAGCCGCTCCTTGGCCAGGGCGGCCGATTTATTGGTCGTGGTGCGAAAGAAACTTTCGAACAGGCCCATGGCTCAGCTCCCGCCGAACAGGCGCTTCAGAAACCCCTTCTTCTGGGTCATGATGAATCGATGCGGGAGGTTTTTGCCTAGAAAGCGATCCACAAGGTCGCCATAGGCCGCGCCCGCTTCGCTGCCGTCTTCCATAATCACTGGAACGCCGGCGTTCGAGGATTGCAAGACGGTCTGCGATTCCGGAATCACCCCCAACAGCGGAATGCCCAGAATCTCCAACACATCATCCACGCTCAACATATCGCCGCGATCGGCGCGCTCCGGGGCATACCGGGCCAAGACCAAGTGTTCCTTGACCGGTGGATCGCCCTGCTCGGCGCGGCGCGAACGGCTGGCTAGAATGCCGAGGATGCGGTCGGAATCCCGCACCGACGACACCTCGGGATTGGTCACCACCAGCGCTTCGTCGGCGAAGTACAGCGCCATCAGCGCGCCCCGTTCGATGCCGGCCGGAGAATCGCAGACCACATACTCAAAGTTTTGCTTGAGTTCGCCCAACACTTTCTCGACGCCCTCCTTGGTCAGGGCTTCCTTGTCGCGGGTCTGCGAGGCCGGCAGGATGTACAGATTCTCGACGCGCTTGTCGCGAATCAACGCCTGGTTCAGGTTAGCCTCCCCATTGATGACGTTAACGAAGTCGTACACCACCCGGCGCTCGCAACCCATGATCAGATCGAGGTTACGCAGGCCCACATCGAAATCGATGACCACGGTCCGGAAACCGCGTTGGGCCAAGCCAGTGGCGAAGCTGGCGCTGGTGGTGGTCTTGCCCACGCCTCCCTTGCCGGAGGTCACAACGATGACGGTTGCCAAGCTGTTATCCCACGAAAGTTGGTTAAAATGGAAGCCATTCCCGAACGGCTTGTCGGCTTCTGGTTCATCAGCGGATCAGTGGCTCGATGACCAACCGGTCTTCCGCCAAGTGAATCTGCACGGCCTTGCCTCGGTCGGTTGGATCGATTTGTTCGCTAATCCGATAGCGACCCACGATCGAGATCAATTCCGCTTCCAAACTGTGACAAAAAATCCGGGCCTCGACGTCTCCCTTGACTCCGACCAGGGCGCGGCCCCGCAGAGCGCCATAAACGTGAATGTTACCATCGGCTATGACCTCGGCGCCGGCGCTGACCGCGCCCAGGACAATCAGATCACCCTCGGCGGCATAAATCTGCTGGCCGGAACGGATCGGATGGTTGACGATTCGGTTACGGGCCGCCGGTTCGGACGACTCGGCTTTTTTGGCGACCGTCACGGGCCGGCTTTCCGGCAACACTGGCAGTCCAGCCAACCGGGCGGCGGCCTGCAATTTCGGACCGCCGTTGCGAATTCCCACCGGGGCCATGCCATGCCCGCGCAGCAAGTCGTACAACCCAGTGAAGTCCACGCCATCCACGGGTCCGGTCATACCTTCCAGATCGATCACCACAGGCGTGTTGTTGAAAAAACCTGGAGCCTGCTTGATTTTTTCCACCAGATGCCGCTCGATGGCAGCCCGGTCCAGTTGAAAAAGATGCAGGACGGTCAAGGTAAACAGGCTACCCTTCAACTCGAAGGGCGGGAGTTCTTCGGCGGCGAGTGGAAATGATCGCGGCAACATGACGGTGCGGGAGACCTCGGAATGAACGCTTGATTTTCGCTGTTATTCTACACATCAACCCTGACAAATGACCATGCTTGCAACATCGCAACGCGATGACCCGCAGCGTCCTCAGCGATCGTGACCGTCGGGATGACTCTGTTCGTGGGCCAATTCCCGCGCCGTCGCGTCCCGTACCTGCAGCACCTCGACCTGGAAATTCAGGGTCTTCCCCGCCATCGGATGGTTGGCGTCCAAAACCACGCCCTGGTCGTTCACCTCCACCACGGTAAAACTCAGAACCCCATGCTCGCCTTCCCCCTGAACCTGCATGCCCGCCTGGATATCTTCACTGGGCGGAAACCGATCCCGTGGCACCTCGAACACGGCCTGGGGGTTATACTCGCCGTAGCCCTTGGCCGGAGCGACCTGAATCGCCGCATTGAACCCCACCTCACAACCCTCCAACTCCGCCTCCAAGCCGGGGATGATGTGACCGTGGCCATGCAGGTAGCTGAACGGTTCGCGCCCGTGACTGGAATCAAGCAAGACGCCGCAATCGTCGGTCAGCGTGTAATGCAGGGATACGATCTTGTCTTGAGTTGCTTTCATCAAACATTACCTGTCGTCGGATGGGTAAAATTTGCAGTGTAGACCATGCTCGTTGCCTCTGCCGTGAAAATCGCCTTTCTCCCGACTTCCTCCGCCGAAGCCTCGGGCGCATCTCGGTCGCGCGACGAAATGCCTCTCAAAGGTTACTTTACGCAACGCTCGCCGGATACTAGAACTTTTTTCTATACTGATTCCAAACGCATCCCGCCGGTCGCCCTGTTGCTTTTGGAACGGATTGTTTTTCCATCCTGCGCGGCGCGACGGGGTCGCCATGCATCGACTTCAAGGGAGGAATTTTCATGCGCATTCGGTCATGCGTCCGTCGGTCTTTCGTCGTGTCCTCATGGTTGCTCGCCGGGCTGCTTGGGCTGGGGGGGTGCGCAACCTCGCCGACGGCCCCTTCTCACGGCGACTCTCATCACGTTGCGCGCCAACGGATTCTCGGCGCCGCCGAACGCCTGATCGGAACCCCCTATGTGCTGGGCGGAGAATCGCCCAGCGGAATGGATTGTAGCGGGCTGGTGCAATACGCTTACTCCCAGGCCGGCATCCAGGTGCCACGCACCTCGGTGGAGCAATTCCGGGCCGGGCAGCCGCAACGCCGGGTCCAACCAGGCGATCTCTTGTTCTTTCGCACCAGCGGCGCCGGCGTGGTCTCTCACGTTGGGATTTACGCCGGCCAAGGCCAGATGATCCATGCCTCCTACGGGTCTCGGCGGATTCGCAAGGTCAACCTGAATACGCCCTATTGGCAACAGCGGATGGTGGGGGGCGCGACCTTTCTCGACCCGCCGCGACGCGGGGCCGTGGTCAGGGGCGGAGCGGCCAACGGCCGTCCGCCCGGCTAACGGCCACGCTCACCCCCAACGCGGTCCCAGCCCCGCCGACCGGCTCGGCTCGGCGACCCCCCGTTCGCGCCGCAGGTAACCCAGGAACGGATTGGTTTGCAGTTCCTGCTCCAGCGTCGTGACCGGTCCGTGGCCGCTGCACACCAACAAGGGTCCCGGTAACTCCAGCAACCGCCGCAGGCTGGCCCACATCAGATCGGGATCGCTCATCGGGAAATCCGTGCGGCCGATGCCGCTGGCGAACAAGGTGTCGCCGACGAAAATGTAGGTATCGTCGTAATAGCAGCCCTGGCCCGGCGTATGGCCCGGCGTGGACAAAAAGCGAAACCGCAAGTCGCCGACCTCGACGGTATCGCCGTCCCGCACCTCCCGATCGATTCGCCCGCAGGGCCGGTCGAAATCGGCCATGCCGAACAACAGCGAACCCTGTTGCGGCAGCAGGTCGAACATCGGCCGCTCCAGCGCCGGCAGGAAGGTGACCGCCTCGGGGAATTCCCGCTGCACGTCCGCCAGCCCGCCAGCGTGATCGAAATGGGCGTGGGTCAGCAGAATGGCCCGTAAATCCGGCCGCGGTTGCAGCGCCGCCAGGTTATTCGCCAGTTGCGGGCCGTCGCCAGTGTCCACCACGGCGCACTGACCGGTGGCGGGATCTTCCAACAGATAGGCGTTGACTTGGAACGCGCCCAAGGTCAGACAACGAACTTTCATGGCGAACCCTTGATGATGTGGTTTTCCATCCGCCGGTGGCGCCGTTCCGGCACCGCCCAACCGCACATGCTAACGCCCGCGCGCCGCGTGGAGTCTGGATCGCCCGTCACCAGCGGATGCCAATCGGGCAGAGATTGCCCCTCGGCTCGCAATCGGTAGGCGCAGGTGCGCGGCAACCAGGCGACGCGCTGGACCTCGGCAGGGGTCAACGCCACGCAATCCGGCACCCAACGAAAGCGGTCGATATAGCGGGTGCAGCGGCCGGTGGTTAAATCCAGCAACCGGCAGGCGACATTGGTGTGGAACACCTCCCCCGTTTCCTCATCTTCCAGCTTGTGCAGGCAGCACTTGCCGCAACCGTCGCACAACGCTTCCCACTCGGCCAGCGTCAGTTCCGGGAGCGTTTTGCTGGCCCAGAACGGGAGAACGGCGGAGGCGACATCGCTGGGTTTGGGTAATGAAGACACCAGTGAAAAGGCTCCCGGGGCCAGATCAGGAAGTAATGTACTCACGGAGGTTTTGCGCTTCGATGGCGGTCTCCTCCAACTTGGCTTTGACGAGGTCGCCGATGGAGACCACGCCCACCATGACGCCATTTTCCACGACCGGCATGTGCCGGAACCGCTTGGCGGTCATGATGGCCAGGACGTCGCTGACCTTATCATCCAGGTTGCCAACGATGATTTCGCAGGTCATGCAGGGCGGAATCGTCATTCTGGAAAAATCGGTTCGACCCTCGGCGCACAGGTCCAGCACATCGCGTTCGGTAAAGATGCCCGCCGGCGACCCGTCCATATTCGGGATCACCACCGAACCCACCTTATGGTCGTTCATGGCGCGGATGGCGTCGGCGACGGTGGCCGTGGGCGGCACGGTGACCGGTTGGCCACCTTTATTCTTCAGAATATCTTTCAACTGCAGCATGGCTGAAAACCCTCTTCAAGGTTGGAAGCAATGAGGTCGTGCTCATAATCTAGCAAAATTGTTGGTTTTAGCTACCGACCACAAAAAAACAGGGTTCGAGCGGCCGGTGCCGGCCGACCCGAACCCTGTCTTCGACGATGGGTGGTTAGTGGCTCATCGCCAGCAACAAGCCGTTCAAGCGTTTCACGAAACTGGCCGGGTCTTCCAGTTGGCCGCCCTCGGCCAACACCGCCTGTTCGAACAACAAATGCGTCAAGTCGCCGAACCGGTCGGCGTCCGCTTCGTCCTTCAGGCGTGCGAGCAGCGGATGCTGGGGATTGAGCTCCAGATAGGGCTTGCTCATCGGCACATTCTGGCCGGCATCGCGCAACAGCCGCTCCAGATGGGCGCTGAGGGCATGCTCGTCCACCACCAGACAGGCCGGCGAGTCGGTCAGGCGCGAGGAAATCCGAACCTCCTTGACCTGGTCGCCCAACACGTCCTTGACGCGCGTTAGTAAATCCTTGTAAGCATCCTCGGCCTGTTTCTGTTCCTGCTTTTCCTCTTCCGAGGCGATCTGGTCCAGATCGAGCGCGCCCTTGGCCACCGACTGCAACGACTTGCCCTC
>DAIRDI010000025.1:0-17622 GCA_036796235.1 Candidatus Competibacteraceae bacterium
ATCCGCGAGGGCGGTCGCACCGTCGGCGCCGGCGTCGTCGCGAAAATCATCGAGTAAGCGCCATGGCCAGCCAGCGTATTCGGATTCGCCTGAAGGCGTTCGATCATCGGCTGATCGATCAGTCGGCCCGGGAAATCGTCGAGACCGCCAAGCGCACCGGCGCTCAAGTTCGCGGCCCCATTCCGTTGCCGACCAAGATGGAACGCTTTACCGTGTTGATTTCTCCGCACGTCAACAAGGACGCCCGTGACCAGTACGAGTTGCGCACCCACAAGCGGCTCATGGATATCGTGGACCCCACCGACAAGACGGTTGATGCGCTGATGCGGCTCGACTTGGCCGCCGGCGTGGACGTACAGATCAAGCTGAACTAGGCCACGGGCCAAAACCTGGACCATGAGGGGCGCCTTCCCCTCCTCTGGCCAAAGCAGAGGTTATTGAAAAATGGCAATAGGACTCATCGGTCGCAAGGCCGGCATGACTCGCGTGTTCACGGAAGAGGGCATCTCGATTCCCGTGACGCTGATCGAAGTCGAGCCCAATCGCGTCACTCAGATCAAGACCGAGGAAACCGACGGTTACCGGGCGTTGCAAGTCACGGTCGGTGTTCGTCGGCCCAGCCGGGTCACCCGGCCCATGGCCGGTCATTTCGCCAAGGCGGGCGTCGCCCCAGGCCGCGGGGTATGGGAGTTTCGCTTGGCCGAGGGCGAAGGGGCCGAGTTCGGCGTCGGCGCCGAACTGACGGTGGATCGGTTTCAGGCCGGCCAAAAAGTGGACGTCACCGGCACCACCATCGGCAAAGGTTTCGCCGGCGCCATCAAGCGCCATCACTTCCGCAGCCAGCGCGCCAGCCACGGCAACTCTCTGTCCCATCGCGCGCCCGGTTCCATCGGCCAGAACCAAAGCCCCGGCCGAGTGTTCAAGGGTAAGAAGATGGCGGGCCATCTCGGCGCGGCGCGACGCAGCGTGCAGAATCTGGAAGTCGTGCGGGTGGATGCGGAGCGTAATCTGTTGGCGGTCAAGGGCGCGGTTCCTGGCCCCAAGGGCGGCGACCTGATGATTCGACCCGCCGTGAAAGCGCGCCGGTAAGGAGAGCGATATGGAACTGCAAGTCAAGAACGCGAGCGGCGCGACGTCCGGCCAAGTCCCGGTCGCTGAAGAGATCTTTGCCCGGCCGTTCAACGAAACGCTGGTGCATCAGGCGGTGGTGGCCTATCTGGCGGGCGCGCGCGCCGGCACGCGCGCGCAGAAGAGTCGCGCCCAGGTTCGGGGCGGCGGCGCCAAGCCGTGGCGTCAGAAAGGTACCGGCCGCGCCCGCGCTGGTTCCACGCGCGGTCCGCTGTGGCGGGGCGGCGGGGTGACCTTCGCGGCGCGGCCGCAGGATCACTCACAGAAGATCAACCGGAAGATGTATCGCGGCGCCATGCGCGCCATCTTCTCGGAACTGGTGCGCCAGGAACGGTTGCTGGTGGTGGATGCACTCGACCCGCCGGAAATCAAAACCAAGCGCATGATCGCCCGGTTCGAGGAGCTCGGTTTGGCCGACCAGCGTCGAGTCTTGCTGGTGACCGAGGAAGTGAGTCTCAACTTGTATCTGTCGGTTCGTAACCTGCCCGGTGTGGCGGTGACCGACGTGGGGGGCTTGGATCCGGTCAGCCTGGTCGGAGCCGATTCCGTGGTGATGACGATAGGTGCGGTGCGGCGCGTTGGGGAGTGGTTGGCATGAATCAGGAACGGCTGCTGAAGGTTCTGCTGGCTCCACATGTATCCGAAAAAAGCAATCGAATGGCCGAACGATACAATCAAGTGGTTTTCAAGGTCGCTCGCGATGCCACCAAACCGGAAATCAAGGACGCCGTGGAGCTGCTGTTCAAAGTCGCGGTCAAGGGCGTCACGGTTTTGAACGTTAAGGGCAAGCGCAAGCGCTTCGGCATGACCCACGGTCGGCGTTCCGACTGGAAAAAAGCCTATGTCTCCCTGGAAGTCGGCCACGAAATTGATTTTATGGCTGCGGAATAAACCGACGTTCCGCGCTCCATGACCCGAGAATAAGGTAAATCTCCATGCCTATCGTTAAGACCAAACCAACTTCGCCAGGCCGGCGTTTCGTGGTCAAGGTCGTCAGCCCGGAATTGCACAAGGGTCGGCCTTACGCGCCGTTGCTCGAAAAGCAGATCCGAACTGGCGGTCGCAACAATCACGGTCGCATCACCACCCGGCACCGGGGCGGCGGCCACAAACAGCATTATCGGCTGATCGATTTCAAACGGAACAAGGACAATATTCCCGCCAAGGTCGAGCGGCTGGAATACGATCCCAATCGCAGCGCCCACATCGCCCTGCTGCTGTACGCGGACGGCGAGCGCCGCTATATCATCGCCCCACGCGATGTCGGGGTCGGCGCGGCGCTGATGTCGGGACCGGCGGCCCCGATCAAACCGGGCAACGCACTGCCGTTGCGCAACGTGCCGGTCGGTAGCCAGGTGCATTGCGTGGAACTGCGGCCCGGCAAGGGCGCGCAACTGGCCCGCAGCGCTGGCGCCTCCGTGCAACTGGTCGCCCGTGAAGGCAGTTACGCCACCTTGCGGCTGCGCTCCGGAGAAATTCGCAAGGTTCATGTGGATTGCAGGGCCACGATCGGCGGGGTCGGCAACGAGGAGCACAATCTGCGCTCGCTCGGCAAGGCCGGCGCCAAACGCTGGCGCGGGATCCGGCCCACCGTGCGCGGCGTGGCCATGAACCCAGTGGATCATCCGCACGGCGGCGGCGAGGGTCGCACTTCCGGAGGCCGTCATCCGGTATCGCCCTGGGGGGTGCCGACCAAGGGTTACAAGACCCGCTCGAACAAGCGCACCGACAAATTCATCGTGCGTCGGCGTAAAAAGAAATGATGGGTAGGCCACTCCGCCGAACCACGGGGCGCGTAACCGGGAGGAATCAGTAAAGTGCCACGTTCGATCAAGAAAGGACCGTTTGTCGATCTCCACCTGACCAAGAAAGTGGAGCAGGCGGTCGCTACCAATACCAAGCGACCGATCAAAACCTGGTCGCGGCGCTCGATGATCGTGCCCGAGATGATCGGCCTGACCATCGCCGTGCATAACGGTCGCCAGCATGTGCCGATTCTGGTGACCGAGAACATGGTGGGCCACAAATTGGGCGAGTTCGCCGCCACCCGCACCTATCGCGGCCATGCGGCGGATAAGAAGTCCAAATAACAGGAAGCGAGCCGATGCAAGCCGTCGCGATCATGAAAGATGCCCGTATCTCGCCGCAGAAGGCCCGGCTGGTGGCCGACCAGGTCCGCAGTCTGCCGGTGGAGCGGGCCATGCGGATTTTAACTTTTAGCAACAAGAAAGCAGCCCAGATCATCAAAAAGGTGCTGGAATCGGCTGTAGCCAACGCCGAGCACAACGAAGGCGCCGATATCGATGAATTGAAGGTGGCGACGATCTGTGTGGATGGCGGTCCCGTGTTGAAACGGATGCACGCCCGCGCCAAGGGGCGCGGCAACCGCATCGTCAAGCGCACCAGTCACATCACCGTGACCGTGGCCGAGTAATAGGAGAAAGAGCGACATGGGTCAAAAAGTCAGTCCCACGGGAATCCGGCTGGGCATCGCCACCGACTGGACGTCCAAATGGTATGCCAGCAGCAAGAATTTCCCCGAACTGCTGGAAACCGATCTGCTCGTGCGGCAATTTCTGAAGAAAAAGCTGGCCAACGCCTCGGTCAGCCGGATTCAGATCGAGCGGCCGGCCCGCTTGGCGCGGGTTACCATTCACACCGCCCGGCCCGGCGTGGTGATCGGTAAGAAAGGCGAGGATATCGAAGCCCTGCGTAAGGAAATCGCTCGGATGATGCGGCTGGAAGTCAAGGACTTGCAGGTGAACATCGAGGAGATCCGCAAGCCGGAGCTGGACGCTCATCTGGTCGCCGAAGGCGTGGCCCAGCAGCTCGAGCGGCGCATTATGTTCCGGCGGGCGATGAAACGCGCGGTCACCAACGCCATGCGCTTGGGCGCGTTGGGTATCAAAATTCAGGTTTCCGGGCGGCTGAACGGCGCGGAAATCGCCCGCAGCGAGTGGACTCGCGAGGGCCGGGTACCGCTGCATACCCTGCGCGCCAACATCGACTACGGTACTGCCGAGGCCAAGACTACTTACGGCGTGATCGGGATTAAGGTCTGGATTTTCCGAGGCGAGGTGTTCGGCCTCGATCGACAGGGCGAAATGAAAGCGGATAAGGCGACCGCCGGTTGAGCGCCCGATGAGGTTGTGCGACTCCGCGCCGCAGCGCGGAGTTCTTTGATTGATGGACGGGATGAAACATGTTACAGCCGAAAAGAACGAAATTCCGCAAGCAACAAAAGGGGCGCAACCGCGGAGTCGCGACCAGCGGCGCCTCAGTAAGTTTCGGCGAGTACGGGTTGAAATGCACCACCCGTGGGATGTTGACCGCCCGCCAGATTGAAGCCGCGCGCCGCGCCATCAACCGCTATATCAAACGCGGTGGCAAGGTGTGGATTCGGATTTTCCCGGACAAGCCCATCACCAAGAAACCTCTGGAAGTGCGCATGGGCAGCGGCAAGGGCAGCGTCGAGTATTGGGTGGCGCCGGTGCAACCGGGTCGCGTATTGTACGAGGTGGAAGGGGTCTCCGAGGTCATCGCCCGCGAGGCCTTTCGCCTGGCGGCCGCAAAACTACCGGTGCGGACGGTTTTCGTGACCCGGACGGTGATGTAATGAAAGCGAGCGAACTGCGGCAAAAAACTGTGGATGAGCTACGCCAGGAATTGCTGGCGCTGTTGCGCGAACAATTCAACCTGCGGATGCAAAAGGCCACCGGCCAGTCGAACAAATCGCACCTGTTCCAACAAGTGCGGCGCAATATCGCGCGGGTTAAAATGGTGTTGGGCGAAAAGGCAAGGCAAGCATGACGATGGATATCCGGGTGGAGCGAACCCTGAACGGGCGCGTGACCAGCAACAAGATGGACAAGACCATCACCGTAGCGATCGAACGGCTGGTCAAACATCCCATTTATGGCAAGTACATTCGTCGGACCACTAAGCTGCACGTTCACGACGAGCACAACGAGTGTCGGGAAGGCGACTTGGTGACCGTCAAGCAATGTCGGCCTTTGTCCAAAACCAAGGCCTGGATGCTGGTTGAGGTCGTCGAGCGCGCGCAGTGAACGATCGTCGCCATCCGACGGACGCTTTCAGACAGCCGAGATTTTCCAGAATCCGCGAACGGAATGTAACGCCATGATTCAGATGCAAACGATGTTGGATGTCGCCGACAACAGCGGGGCGCGCCGGTTAATGTGCATCAAAGTGCTGGGCGGCTCCCACCGCCGGTACGCGCACATCGGCGATGTCATCAAGGTTAGCGTCAAGGACGCGATACCACGTGGGAAGGTCCACAAGGGCGAGGTCTACAACGCCGTGGTGGTGCGGACCCGTAAGGGCGTGCGGCGCCCGGACGGGTCCGCGATCCGCTTCGACGGCAACGCCGCGGTGTTGCTCAACAATAAACTGGAACCGATCGGCACCCGTATCTTCGGGCCGGTGACCCGCGAGTTGCGCGGCGAACGATTCATGAAGATCATTTCCCTGGCTCCGGAAGTGCTGTGAGGCGGGAGGAAGACGGCTATGCGCAGAATTCGTAAAGATGATGAAGTGATCCTCATCGCTGGCAAGGATAAGAGCCGGCGCGGCAAGGTGTTGCGCGTCTTGGACGACGCGCGAGTGATCGTGGCTGGCGTCAATCTGATCAAGCGCCACACCAAACCCAATCCGGCGCGCGGCGTGGCGGGCGGGATCATCGAACGCGAAGCGTCCATTCACATCTCCAATGTGATGTTGTTCAACCCGGTGACTCGGAAAGGTGACCGGGTCGGTTTTCGGGTGTTGGAGGATGGGCGCAAGGTGCGTTACTTCAAGTCCAATAACGAAGTCGTGGATGTTTGAGGAGACGCTCGTGGCCCGACTACAACACTACTATCGTGAGACGGTCACGCCGAAACTGCGCGAACAGTTCGGCTACCGCAATGTCATGGAAGTACCCCGGATCGCCAAGATCACCCTCAACATGGGGGTCGGTGAGGCGGTCGCTGACAAGAAGATCATGGAACACGCGGTCGGCAACCTGACCCAGATCGCCGGCCAAAAGCCGATCGTCACTCTGTCGCGCAAGTCGATCGCCGGCTTCAAAATCCGGGAAGGCTGGCCGATCGGCTGCAAGGTGACGCTGCGCCGCGAACGGATGTATGAGTTCCTGGACCGGCTGGTCAATATTGCCATCCCGCGCATCCGTGATTTTCGCGGTTTCAGCGCCCGCGCGTTCGACGGGCGCGGCAACTATAGCCTGGGCGTGCGCGAGCAGATCATTTTTCCGGAAATCGACTACGACAAGATCGACGCCATTCGCGGCCTCGACATCACCATCACCACCACCGCGCGCACCGATGAAGAAGGGCGTGCGTTGTTGGCGGCTTTCGATTTCCCGTTTCGGAACTGAGGATGAAGGTGTGGCGAAACAGAGCATGATCAACCGCGAAGCCAAGCGCGCTCGCACCGTGGAGCGGTATGCCGCTCAGCGGGCCGCGCTGAAGGAAACGATTCGCGATCCAGCCAATGGCGACGAGCAGCGACGTGAAGCACAGCGGTGCTTGCAGGCTTTGCCGCGCGACGCCAGTCCGACCCGGTTGCACAACCGTTGTCGCTTGACCGGCCGTCCGCATGGGTTTTATCGCAAGTTTGGCTTGGCCCGCAACAAGCTAAGGGAAGCCGCCATGCGCGGCGATGTGCCGGGTCTGCGCAAGGCGAGCTGGTGAAGGCGCCACGCCAGTCCCGGTCGGATCATGGCGCTCTAAGTTCAGGGAGACCTCGCCGCCGGCGGAGTTCCCAGACTGACCACGCGGAGTGAACGAAGAATTATGAGTATGACGGACCCCATCGCGGATATGCTGACGCGCATCCGCAACGCTCAGACCGCAACCAAGACCCAGGTGGTCATGCCCTCTTCCAAGCTGAAGGTGGCGATCGCTCGAGTCCTGCGCGACGAGGGCTACATCACCGATTTCGCGGCGGCGCCGAATCCGGATGGTCATCTGGAGCTGACCTTGGTTCTCAAATATTTCGAGGGCCGACCGGTCATCGAACGGATCGACCGAGTCAGTCGGCCGGGCCGGCGCGTGTTTCGCGGCAAGGATGAGCTGCCCAAGGTGATGAATGGGTTGGGCGTGGCCATCGTTTCCACGCCCAGCGGTTTGATGAGCGATCGCGCCGCACGCGCCGCCGGGCATGGCGGCGAAGTGCTGTGCCTCGTGGCCTAGAGGAGCGCTACCCGTGGTAACTCTCGGCAAGGAAAAGAAAATTCGCAGCTCGCGCATCGGGAGAAATCCGATCGGAGTGCCGGCTGGCGTGGAGGTGGCCATCAACGGTCAGCAGATCGCTGTCAAGGGCAAAAAAGGCGCGGCCGAGCTTGCGGTGCATCCGTGGGTTATGGTCCAGCAACAGGACGGCGAGCTGCGGGTGAGCCCGCGCACGGTGACCAACGACGGCAAACATCGGGCGATGACCGGCACCATGCGCGCCTTGCTCAACAATATGGTGATCGGAGTCACCCAAGGTTTCGAGCGCAAGTTGCAACTGGTCGGCGTCGGGTACCGCGCTCAAGCGCAGGGCAAGGTCTTGAACCTGACGCTCGGGTTTTCTCATCCGGTGGCGTTTGCGGTCCCGGAAGGCATTGTCGTCGAAACTCCCACCCAGACCGAGATCATCGTGCGGGGCGTGGACAAGCAGCAAGTCGGCGAGGTGGCCGCCAAGATCCGCGCCTATCGGCCCCCGGAGCCTTACAAGGGCAAGGGCGTGCGCTATACGGACGAGACTATCGTTCTGAAAGAAGCCAAGAAGAAGTAGGAAATCGCCATGGACAAGAAAGCAGCCGACAAGAAGGCCGCGCGTCTGCGGCGTGGATTGCGGACCCGGTACAAGATTCGCGAACTGGGCGTTCACCGGTTGTGCGTGCATCGCACGCCCAACCATATCTACGTCCAGCTTATCGCCCCGGCGCCGACTGGCGACCGGACCCTGGCCGCCGCCTCCACGCTGGAGTCGGCGTTGCGCCAAACCCTGAAGAGCACCGGCAACGTCGAGGCGGCGCGGGTGGTGGGCAAGGCCATCGCCGAGAAAGCCAAGGCCATGGGTGTGACCCGGGTGGCGTTCGATCGATCCGGTTTCAAATACCATGGCCGGATCAAGGCGCTGGCCGATGCCGCCCGCGAGAACGGTTTGGAGTTTTAAGGAGCCAACATGGCGACGAACGTGGAAAGTTCCCAGAATACCGATGGCCTGCAAGAGAAACTGATCACCGTCAATCGAGTGGCCAAGGTGGTCAAAGGCGGTCGACAGTTCGGCTTCACCGCGCTGACCGTGGTGGGCGACGGCAATGGCCGGGTGGGTTTGGGTTATGGCAAGGCCCGCGAGGTGCCGATGGCCATTCAAAAGGCCATGGATAAGGCTCGCCGGAACCTGCGCAGCGTGGCGTTGAACGGCCCCACCCTGCAATATCCCATCACCGCCGAACACGGCGCCGCGCGAGTTTTCATGCAACCGGCGTCCGAGGGGACCGGGATCATCGCCGGGGGCGCCATGCGCGCCGTGTTCGAAGTGGTGGGCGTCAAGGACGTGTTAGCCAAGTGCATCGGCTCGCGCAACCCCATCAACGTGGTGCGGGCGACCATCCGCGGCCTGAGCGCCATAAAGTCCCCCGACTATCAGGCCGCCAAACGCGGCAAGACCGTGGATGAAATCCGGAGCTGAAGAGCATGGCGGACAAATTGAAAGTCACGCTGGTCAAAAGCGTGCATGGTCGGCTGGCCGCGCACCAGGCTTGCGTGCGTGGTTTGGGACTGCGGCGGATGCACAGCAGTGCGGTGGTCGCCGATACCCCGGAAAACCGCGGCATGATTCGCAAGGTGTCGTATTTACTAAAGGTCGAGGAGGCTTGAAGCCATGCGTCTGAATACCCTCAAACCGGCGCCAGGAAGCCGGCCAGAGAAGCAACGGGTCGGGCGCGGCATTGGTTCCGGACTCGGCAAGACCGCTGGCCGCGGCCACAAGGGCCAGCATGCCCGGGCCGGCGGCTATCACAAGGTCGGTTTCGAAGGCGGGCAGATGCCCTTGCAGCGGCGTTTGCCCAAGCGTGGATTCCGATCGATGACCGCCAAGGATACCGCCGAGGTGCGGCTGCGCGCCTTGACCAAACTCAACGTTGAGACGATCGACTTGGCGGCCCTCAAGGCGGCCAACCTCGTGCCGATCTTCGCCAAGAAAGCTAAAGTGATCCTCTCCGGGACGTTGGATAAACCCGTGAAGCTGCGCGGTCTAGCGTTGACCGAGGGCGCCCGGGCCGCCGTGCTGGCGGCCGGCGGGACGATCGACGAGTAACCGAATTATGGCCAACGCCTTGCCGAATCTCGGCAAAATGACTGAATTGCGCCATCGTCTCCTGTTTGTTTTGGGGGCGCTGGTGGTGTTCCGCATCGGCACCCATATTCCGGTGCCCGGCATCGACCCGAGCGCCATGGCGGCGTTGTTCGAACAGCAGCGCGGCACCATCCTCGACATGTTCAACATGTTCTCGGGCGGCGCGCTGGAGCGGCTGAGCTTGTTCGCGTTGGGGGTCATGCCCTACATCTCGGCATCGATCATCATGCAACTGATGTCGATGGTCGTGCCCTCGCTGGAGCATTTGCGCAAGGAAGGCGGGGCGGCGGGCCGGCATACCTTGACGCGCTATACCCGCTATCTAACCGTGCTGCTGGCGACGTTCCAGGCGATCGGGGTCAGTATCGCGCTCCAACATCAGACCGTGGGCGCCGCCTCGGTGGTCATCGCGCCCGGCTTGGGATTTATCCTGACCACCATGATCACCTTGGTATCGGGCACCATGTTTCTGGTGTGGCTGGGCGAGCAAATCACCGAACGCGGCATCGGCAACGGCATCTCCTTGCTGATCTTCGCCGGCATCGTCGCCGGTCTGCCGGCGGCGGTGGGCGGAACCCTGGAATTGGCGCGCACTGGTGAACTCCACGCCATGCTGGTCATATTCTTGCTGGTGATGGCCATGCTGGTGACTGGCTTTGTGGTCTTCATCGAACGGGGCCAGCGCCGGATCACGGTCAATTACGCCAAGCGTCAGCAGGGTCGCCGGGTTTACGCGGCCCAGACCACGCACCTACCGCTGAAGCTGAACATGTCGGGGGTGATTCCGCCGATTTTCGCTTCCAGCCTGATTCTGTTTCCGAGCACGTTGGGCAGTTGGCTCGGCAGCGCCCCGAACATGGAGTGGTTGCGGGATATCAGTTCGGCGCTGTCGCCGGGGCAACCGCTCTACGTGATGTTTTACGCGGGACTGATCATCTTCTTCTGTTTTTTCTACACGGCGCTGGTATTTAACTCCAGGGAAACCGCCGATAATCTGAAAAAGTCCGGGGCGTTTATTCCGGGCATCCGGCCGGGTGCGCAAACCGCGACCTACATTGACGGCGTGTTGACCCGCTTGACCGCGATGGGCGCCATGTACATCACCGCAGTCTGTTTGTTGCCCGAGTTTCTGATTCTGTACTGGCGGGTGCCTTTCTATTTTGGCGGCACCTCGTTGTTGATTATCGTGGTGGTGGTCATGGACTTCATGGCGCAGATCCAGGCGCATTTGATGTCGCACCAGTATGAAAGCCTTTTGAAAAAGAGCAGTTTCAAGGGCCATGGCCTGTCGCGCTGACCAAACCGCTCATCGCCGCCATCCACGCGCGGCGCTCGCAATGGGAGAACCCTCGTGAAAGTTCGTGCCTCGGTCAAAAAGATTTGCCGCAATTGCAAGATCATCCGCCGCGACCGCGTGGTGCGGGTGATTTGCAAGGATGGCCGCCACAAGCAGCGGCAGGGCTAGAAGAATCCAACTGTCTATTGATCTACATCGCCGAGTGGGTTAAATTGGCTGGCTATTGTTTGGCAAGAGCCCCAGTGCGATGGAAGGAGTTTTTAAGGCATGGCCCGTATTGCAGGTATCAATATTCCCGTCAACAAGCACGCGGTGATCGCGTTGCAGGCCATCTATGGGATCGGCCGGACCCGCGCCCGGCAGATTTGCGTGGCGGCCGACGTCGCCGCGGATCTCAAGGTTCGTGATTTGAACGAATCCCAAGTGGATGCGTTGCGCGCCGAAGTCGCCAAACACGTCGTGGAAGGCGACTTGCGCCGTGAGGTGTCGATGAGCATCAAGCGGTTGATGGATTTAGGTTGCTATCGAGGTCTGAGACACCGGCGCGGCCTACCGGTGCGCGGTCAGCGGACTCGCACCAACGCGCGAACCCGCAAGGGACCGCGTCGGGCGATTCGCAAGTAAGCCAGACCCTTTCATAATTCCGTTGGCATAGGTCGGAGCATGGCAAAACCGGTTAGCAAGACGCGCAAGCGCGTTAAAAAAAAC
The DNA here is from genome assembly GCA_036796235.1 of Candidatus Competibacteraceae bacterium. Lineage (GTDB taxonomy): Bacteria > Pseudomonadota > Gammaproteobacteria > Competibacterales > Competibacteraceae > REEE01. The sequence goes on from DAIRDI010000025.1 coordinate 11,501, forward strand.
GTGATGGATGGCATCGCCCATATCCACGCCTCGTTCAATAACACCATCATCACCATCACCGACCGTCAGGGCAACACGCTGGGATGGGCAACCTCGGGTGGTTCGGGTTTTCGCGGTTCCCGCAAGAGCACACCGTTCGCCGCGCAGGTCGCCGCTGATCGGGTAGGCAATGCGGTCAAGGAATACGGCGTTAAGAACCTGGAAGTTAATGTCAAAGGGCCGGGACCCGGCCGGGAATCCGCCGTGCGCGCCCTGAATGCCGCGGGTTTCAAAGTGATGAGTATTATGGACGTGACGCCGATTCCGCATAACGGCTGCCGTCCCCCCAAACGCCGTCGCGTTTAGTCCAGGAGTGAAGCCGTGGCGAGATATCTCGGCCCCAAGTGCAAGTTGAGTCGCAGGGAAGGTGTAGACCTGTTTCTGAAGTCCACCGCCCGGGCGCTAGAAACCAAATGTAATCTGGAGCGACCACCGGGCCAGCATGGTGCGCGTCGCCCCCGGCTGTCGGATTATGGCCTCCAGTTGCGCGAGAAACAGAAGCTGCGGCGCATCTACGGGGTGCTGGAGCGACAGTTTGTCAACTATTACAAGGAAGCCGCCCGCCGCAAAGGGTCTACGGGCGAGAACCTGTTACGGTTGTTGGAGTGCCGGTTGGACAACGTGGTGTACCGCATGGGGTTTGGCGGCACGCGCGCCGAAGCCCGGCAGTTGGTGTCGCACCAAGCGATCATCGTCAACGGTCACCGGGTCAACATCCCTTCTTATCAGGTCAGACCCGAAGACGTGGTCGCGATTCGCGAGAAGAGCCGTAATCAGACCCGCATCCAGTATGCGCTGCAACTGGCGCAAGGCCATGGCTTCGTGGACTGGGTTACGGTGGACGTCGGCAAGATGAGCGGGGTGTTCAAGCGCACTCCCGACCGGGGTGACTTGCCGGCGGATATCAACGAATCCTTGGTTGTGGAGTTGTACTCCAAGTAATCGACCCCGAGGGGGAACGGATGGCGGGCGCTTTTGATTTACTGAAACCGAGCCGTGTCGAAGTGGAGAAACTCACCGCGCATTCGGCGCGAGTGACGGTGGAACCTCTGGAACGGGGCTTTGGCTATACCCTTGGCAATGCCATGCGGCGGGTTTTGCTCTCCTCCATACCGGGCGCGGCCGTTGTCGAGTGTGAGATCGACCAGGTTCTGCACGAGTACTCTACGATTGAGGGCGTGCAGGAAGATGTGATCGATATCCTCCTCAATATCAAAGGGGTGGCGGTGACCCTGCAAGAAGGCGTCGACGAGGCGAGTCTGACTCTCACTAAGAAAGGTCTGGGACCGGTGGTGGCGGGTGACATCGAGAAGACCCACGCCGTCGAGATTATCAACCCCGACCATGTCATCGCTCATCTGACCAAGAGCGGCGAATTGAACATGAGGCTCAAGGTCGAGCGCGGCCGTGGGTACTGGCCGGCCACTCAGCGGGACGGGGCCGAAGGCGAAACCCGGCCGATCGGTCGATTGCGGCTGGATGCTTCCTTCAGTCCTGTCGAACGGATCAGCTACCGGGTGGAAAATGCCCGCGTCGAACAGCGGACCAATCTGGATAAATTGGTCCTGAATCTGGAAACCAACGGCACGATCGATCCGGAAGAAGCGATTCGCAAGGCGGCTCAAATTTTGCTGGACCAGCTTTCGGTGTTCGTGGATCTCAAGGGCAAGCGGGACGAACCCCTGTTGCCGCCGCCGTCGGTCGATATCGACCCGGTGCTCATGCAGCCTGTGGACGATCTCGAATTGACCGTTCGTTCGGCCAATTGTCTGAAAGCCGAGAACATCTATTATATTGGCGACTTGGTGCAGCGCACCGAGGCGGAGCTGCTGAAGACCCCGAATCTTGGTAAGAAATCACTGACCGAAATTAAGGATGTTTTGGCCAAGTACAAGCTAAGTCTGGGTATGAAGATTGATAGCTGGCCGCCGCCGAACCTGAATATCGAACAGGACGAGGAACGCGCCGCCGCGTCGCGTCGCGCTGCCGCGAGCATGGCCAACGGCCTGGAAACCGCCGAGAAGCCCTCCCAGCCAGAGTCGGAGACCTTGGCGGACGATGGCGATGGCGATGTCGAACAGTAACGCTGGGTGAGTTCGTACCCGTCCGATGGTGGGTTGGGTGATTGATTCACGATCTGATTTTCGAGTTGCAAGGAATGTGTCATGCGCCATTTAAATGCCGGTCGCAAGCTGAATCGCACCAGCAGCCATCGCAAAGCCATGCTGCGTAACATGGCCGCCTCATTGTTTACACACGAACTGATCCGCACCACCTTGCCCAAGGCCAAGGAACTGCGCCGGGTTGCGGAACCGTTGATTACTCTTTCCAAGGAAGATAGCGTGGCGCACCGGCGCCTGGCCTTCGACCGCTTGCGTGATCGCAAGGTGGTGACCAAACTGTTCAACGAGCTCGGACCCCGCTACCAGGTCCGTCCCGGTGGTTATCTACGCATCCTGAAGTGCGGTTTCCGGGCGGGTGATAATGCGCCGATGGCTTATGTCGAATTGGTGGATCGCCCCGACGCGGCCAAGGGTTGAACCGACCCTGGATTGCGCCGAGGGCAGTAAGGAGCCGGGTCTAACCCCGGCTTTTTTATGGCTGCGGACATTGCAAACCATGTTTTTGGCATTGTTTACTGATTTTGGTTGGCAGGGGCCTTATGTCGGCTTGTTGAAGCTGGTGTTGGCGCGCGAGGCGCCGGGAGTGCCAGTGATCGATCTGCTGCATGATGCGCCTGCGTTTGCCGTGCGCGAAGCCGCCTATCTGCTGGCGGCCTACGTACCGGAATTTCCGACCGAGACGGTATTTGTGGGGGTCGTCGATCCAGAGGTCGGAGGATCGCGGGCTGGGTTGATGGTGAATGCGGACGGGCGCTGGTTGGTGGGGCCAGATAATGGTCTGTTCGATCGGGTCGTGGCGCGCGCCCGGCGAGTGACGGTTTGGCGGTTGACTTGGCGGCCGGAGCGGTTATCGGCGTCTTTTCACGGCCGGGACTGGTTCGCGCCAGTGGCGGCGCGGTTGGCGGTGGGAACCGCCCGACCCGAGCAACTGGGAGAGCCCATGTCGATCTCCGGTCGGAACTGGCCGGACGATTTGGCGCGGATCATCTACATCGACCGGTATGGGAACGCCATGACCGGCATCCGGGCGACGGTATTGGAGCCTGCGGCAGTGATCCAGATTGGACGCCATCGGTTGTCCTGGGCGCGAACATTTTGTCAGGTTCCCGTGGGACAGGGGTTCTGGTATGAAAACTCCAGCGGGTTGGTGGAGTTGGCGGTCAATCAGGGCAGCGCCGCCGCGCAGTTGGATGTGCGGGCGGGCGATGCTCTAACCGTGATCGGCGCCGTTCGAACCGCCGTTCGCGATCATTGAGTCATTCAGCATCACGGACGCATACCCTTGGCCTATTTGGCGATGGCTGCGCAAAGCTGCTGGCTCAGACCCTGAAGGACCAAGAGGTTATAGCGGGCCTCACGCAGTTCCGGGTAGGGGCCGAAGCATTCGCCGAACACCTTGAACCACCATCCATCCTGCTCGAACCAGATAAATCGGTGCTGTAGTTTGTGGATGCCACGCATGGAGTTAACCTCTCACCTGTTACTGCAACTCATCGCCGGCTCAACGCGCTTGGGCGAGATGTCCTGAATCCTGCTCTTATGCTTTGGTCCTGCTTTGGCCTGGATGTTCGATCTAGAACCAGGCTGCTGGCTGACATCACATCATTCTAGTTGATGGAAAGCCGCCTGGAGTGCGGTATGGTCAGCGACTTGTAACAATTAGCATAGATGATTTCTTGTTGCAATGCAGAATAAAAATGCTGCACGAACGCCCGCAATGGCGCTCGTGCAGCATGGTATTTTGAAAAGGTGCTAAAAAAATAATTGATTTTTTAAATCAGCAGGATAGAAAAACTTGCTTAGATGACCCGCAACAGCAGTTTGCCGATGTGGCGGTTGGATTCCATGAGCGTGTGCGCAGCGGCGGCTTCAGTCAGCGGGAAGATCCGATCGATCAGGGGCCGGATCGCGCCGTTTTCCAACAGCGGCCAGACGATTTCCCGCAGGGCCTGGGCGATGGGCGCTTTGTCGGCGACCGGCCGGGCGCGCAGGGTCGAGCCGGTGATCATCAGCCGTTTCATCATGACCGGCGCCAAGTTCAATTCCATTTTAGCGCCGCGCAGGAAGGCGATGAAAACCAGCCGACCCTCGACCGCCAGCGCGCTGAGATTGCGTTGCACGTAATCGCCGCCGACCATGTCCAGAATCACGTCCACCCCTCGATTGCGGGTGATGTCCTTGATGACCTGAACGAAATCCTCCTCGCGATAGTCGATCGTCCGTTCCGCGCCCAGATCGAGACAGGGCTGGACCTTTTCGCTGCCGCCGACGGTGGTGAAGACCCGCGAGCCGAGCGCCTTGGCCAATTGGATGGCGGTGGTGCCAATGCCGCTGGCGCCGCCGTGGACCAGTAGAGTTTCGCCGGGTTGCAGTCGCGCCCGGTCGAAGACGTTGCTCCAGACCGTGAAAAAAGTCTCGGGCAGAGCGGCTGCCTGTTGCGCGCTCAATCCGGCGGGTATCGGCAGGCACTGCGGGGCGGGAGCGACGCAGTACTCGGCGTACCCGCCGCCGGTCAACAGCGCGCAGACCGGGTCGCCGATTCGCCATTCATCCACGCCCGCGCCGAGCGCGACGACGGTTCCGGCTACTTCCAGTCCTGGAATATCGGAAGCGCCCGGCGGCGGAGGATAGCCGCCTTGCCGTTGCAGGCAGTCGGGACGGTTGACGCCGGCGGCCGCGACCTGGATCAGCACTTCGCCGGGCGCGGGTTGGGGAACTGGCCGCTGGGTGGGACGCAGTTTTTCGGGACCGCCCGGTTCGGTGATTTCAATGGCGGTCATTAGATCGGGTAGGGTAGGGTTCATGACGCGGTCTCGGATGGGGATGGAACGGGGACGGAGCGGGCGCGACCCTTTAGGAGCATTTGGAATCGCCGCAGTTCAGGCAGGTCAGGCAGCCGTCCATGGCGATGACCGCCTTGGTATGGCATTTACCGCAGAGGGTGGCTTCCGGAGGGAAGGCGCCTTCGCCGAGTTCTTCGACCGCTGTCACCCCCATAGCGTACTTGTTGCGCTGTTCGTTAATGTGTTGGCGTTGATGCGCGTCGGGACCGTCTTCCGTCAGCAGGCCGATCGCCCGCAGATGCGATTCGATCGCGTCGCCGATTTCCGCCACCAGCGAGGGCATGTATTTGCCACCTTTCTTGAAATAGCCGCCTTTCGGGTCGAACACCGAACGTAGTTCTTCCACCAGAAAGGTCACGTCGCCGCCTTTGCGGAACACCGCCGAGATGATGCGGGTCAGGGCGACGATCCATTGGAAGTGTTCCATCGCCTTGGAGTTGATGAAAATCTCGAACGGGCGCCGGATTTCGTCCGGAGTGTCTGGATTGAGGATGATGTCATTGATGGTGATGTACAGGGCATGGTCCGACAGCGGCGTTTTGACCTTGTAGGTCGCGCCGGGCAGCACGTCGGGCCGGGCCAGGCTCTCATGCATCTGTTGCAGGGCCGCCACGGCGGGAGACGTCGCCGGTGCGGATAACGCGTCGTCGGGTTTGACGACGCTGTAAGCGACGATTTTTTTGTCGATCTTGGTAGCCATGGTCTCTTCCCCTCGAACGAAAAGGTAGCCCCTATTGCATAGGGGCTACCGAGCCTACAAGATCGGATTGGGTCTAGCGAGAGGGAAAGCTGCGCCAGTGCGCTCTTACAAGCTCCCACTTGCCGAATCTGAATCTTGAATACTCGTTGACAAACACAGTCTTAGGGCCGGCCATAAAATACCTCATAAATAGTGAGGCGCAACCGAACCTTAAAACCATGGCATAAAAAGGGTTGAAAGCAGAGTTTTACCTGCTATCTTTACCTTGTATTTGGTCTCAAATACGCCATGGGGGAGACGCTCGGTTGCAGAACTTGTCTCCTCACACACGGGGACCGAGTTGGCGCTCGGTCCCCGTGCGTTTTTGAAGCCTAGAATTTCCCGTAGTACCCCTCCTTGATCGCATCGAACAGATTC
>DAIRDI010000026.1:0-17546 GCA_036796235.1 Candidatus Competibacteraceae bacterium
CCGCCTCGGGCTCGCCGCCTTCGTCGTGCCGTTCATGTTCTTCTACAGTCCGGCCCTGTTGATGCAGGGTTCCTGGACTGAGATCGCCCTGCCCGTGGTCTCGGCGACGGTCGGGATTTACCTGCTGTCGGGGGCGGTGATCGGGTATATATTCAACGCCGACCTGGGGATTCCAGCCCGGATCGTGACCTTTGTCGGCGCGTTGCTGATGATCTCCGGCGGGCTGCTCACCGACGTCATCGGTGTGGGTTTGGCGACCGCGGTGTTCCTGTTCCAGCGGATGGTGGTGGCGTCCCGCGTGCAACAACAGGGCAAGCCTTCTCCGGCGGGCTGATTTTTAACCACTTTGAGTCGGATGGACGGTGATTCAGGCACGGATGCCTGTTCCCCGATCCAACAACCGCAGGCTGACGCCAAACAGGACGGCGATGAACAGCAGGATGATGGCGAAAGCCGCATAGATGTTGATGTCCGACACGCCCAGGATGCCATAGCGGAAAGCGTTGATCATGTACAGGATCGGATTGAGCAGCGAAGCGTGCCGCCAGAACTCCGGCAGCATCTGGATCGAGTAGAAAATCCCTCCCAGATAAATCAACGGCGTCAGCACGAAAGTCGGGATCAATGAGATATCGTCGAAACTCCTGGCGAAAATGCCGTTGATCAACCCGCCGAGCGCGAACAGCATCGAGGTTAGAGTCATCACCGCCAGGATGATGAAGGGATGCTCCCAGTGCAGGTCGGTGAAAAACAGCGACACCACGGTCACCACGCTCCCCACCGCCAGCCCCCGCGCCACGCCGCCGCCGACGAAGCCCAGCACGATGATCGTGTTAGGCAAGGGCGAGACCAGCATTTCCTCGATGTGGCGCTGGAATTTGGCGCTGAAAAAAGAAGACACCACATTGGAATAAGCATTCGTGATCACCGCCAGCATGATCAGCCCAGGCGCGATGAACTGTGTGTAGGACAACCCGTCCACAGGACCCAATTGGCCGCCGATCAACTTTCCAAAGATGATGAAGTACAGCGCCATGGTCACCGCCGGCGGCAGCAGGGTTTGAATCCAGATCCGTAAAAAACGCAAAGTTTCCTTGATCAGGATGGTTTGCAGGGCGATTAGATGGGCGCGGAGGGTAGTGGAGTAGTAGGGTTGATAACGGATCAAAGCGGCACGCTCGATGTGGCATGAAAGAGGGCTATTGTATTTTTATCAGCTATCTTTAACACATTAAACTTCAACAACCCGCTTGACTTTTCCGGCATCAAACCCACACGACGCGGCGATGGAGGCTTAAATAATGAAGAAAGCAGAGCGTCAGGAAAAAACCGTCCAGCAACCCGGCGACCTCGGTATAGCAGGCGCGTCCTCCCCCGAGGTCCCTCCAACCGATCGACCCGAATACCCGCCGGAGCCAGCCGGGAATCCGCAAGCGGAGGCCGGCAAGCTACCGATGAGCGGCATTCGCGTCATCGACTTGGGCACCTTTCTGGCCGGTCCCTACGCGGCCTCGGTCCTGAGTGAGTTCGGCGCAGAGGTTTTCAAGGTCGAGCATCCCATCGCCGGCGATCCGATGCGCCGCTTCGGGACGGCGACCAAGCGCCACGACGCCACCCTGGCCTGGCTCAGCGAGGCTCGCAACCGGAAATCGGTGACGATTGACCTGCGCCAGAAGGAAGGCGTCCAACTGTTCCTCAAGCTGATCGCCAAATCGGATATCCTGATCGAGAATTTCCGACCGGGGACGATGGAGGAGTGGGGCCTGAGTTGGGAGACCTTGAGTGCGGCTAATCCTGGCCTGATCTACCTGCGCGTATCGGGCTACGGGCAAACGGGGCCGTATCGCCGCCGCTCGGGATTCGCCCATATCGCCCATGCTTTTGGCGGATTGTCCTATCTGGCCGGTTTTCCTGGCGAAACGCCGGTCGTGCCCGGCACCGCGCCGCTGGGCGACTATCTGTCGAGTCTGTACGGCGCGATCGGTATCCTGCTCGCCCTGCGCCATCGGGAAAAGACCGGACGCGGCCAAATCGTCGACATCGGCATTTACGAGGCCGTGTTCCGCCATCTGGATGAAATCGCCGCCTCTTACGGCTTGTTCGGCAAGGTTCGGGAACGGGAGGGCGCCGGCAGTTTCGTCGCGGTGCCGCACGGGCACTTCCGCACCCAGGATGACAAATGGATCGCCATCGCCTGCACCACCGACAAGATGTTCGAACGGCTGGCCGAGGCGATGGAACAACCGGAACTGGCCTCGTCCACGCTGTACGGCGAGCAGCGCAAGCGGCTGGCGGCGCGCGATGAGGTCAACCGGATCGTCATCGAGTGGGTGGGTTCGCTCGACCGCAGTGAGGTGCTGACCCGGTGCCTGGACAAGGAAGTTCCCATCGGCAAGGTCAACAGCATCGCCGATATCTTCGCCGACGAGCATTTTCAGGCGCGCGGCATTCTGGCCAAGCTGGAAGAACCCGGCTTGGGTGAGGTGGTGGTGCCCGGCGTGGTGCCCCGGCTGTCGCTGACGCCTGGCCAGATTCACAATCTCGGGCCACCGATGGGCAACGCGACCTATGAGGTCATGCGCGAGCTGCTCGGGTTCTCGGCCGACGAAATCAAGCAATTGCGCCAGCACAAAATCATCTAGCGAGCGACAGGACAGCCCCCATGACGACCACAACTCCTCAGACCGAACTGCCGCTCGCCGGGATCCGGGTCATCGACGTGGCCACGGTGATCGCGGCGCCCTATTGCGCGACCATCCTCGGTGAATTCGGCGCCGAGGTGCTCAAGGTCGAGCATCCCGTCGGCGGCGACGTATGCCGCAAGTTTGGCACGCCGACCCATCGCGGCGACACCCTGGCCTGGCTCGGCGAGGCTCGCAACAAAAAGTCGGTGACCATCGATCTGCATCGCCCCGACGGGGTCGCGCTGTTCAAGCAATTGATCGAAAAGTCAGATGTGCTCTGCGAGAACTTCCGGCCCGGAACGCTGGAGAAATGGGGCTTGGGCTGGGACGTGCTGCGCGAGATCAACCCCGGCCTGATCATGCTGCGGGTGACCGGCTACGGCCAGACCGGTCCGTATAAGGACCGGCCCGGCTTCGCCCGCATCGCGCACGCCGTCGGCGGCATCGCCTATCTGTCTGGAATGCCTCGGGGCACCCCGGTCACGCCGGGATCGACCACGCTGGGCGACTATCTGACCGGCCTGTACGGTTGCGTCGGGGTGTTGATGGCCTTGCGCTACCGCGAGCAGACCGGCCTGGGCCAATGTGTCGACGCCGCCCTGTACGAGTCGGTGTTCCGCTGCACCGACGAACTGGCCGCGGCGTTCAGCATGTTCGGAATCGTCCGGGAACGGCACGGTCCGACGCACAATGATTTTGCCTGTCCCTACGGCCATTTTCCGACCAAGGATAACAAGTGGGTCGCCATCGCCTGCGCGACGGATAAATTGTTCGAGCGGCTGGCGAATGCCATGAACCGGCCGGAACTCGCTTCGTCCAGCCTCTACGGCGAGCAAAAAACCCGGCTGGAAAACCGGCACGACGTCAATGAAATCGTTCGGGACTGGTGCGGCTCCCTGAATCGCGAGGAGGTGTTGGCGCGGTGTTTCGCGACCGGCGCGCCGGCCGGGCCCTTGAACAATATCGCGGACATTTTCGGCGACCGGCAATTTCACGCGCGCCGGAATCTGGTGTCCATCGACGACCCGGATCTGGGCGAAACGATCATCGTGCCGTCGGTGCTGCCGCGCTTGTCGGAGACGCCCGGAACCATTCGGCATCTGGGGCCGAAGCTCGGCGAACACACGGAAGAAGTGCTCCGGGATCTGTTGGGCATGGAGGAATCACAAATGACTGAATTGCGCAAGAAGCGGGTGATATAGCGCTCCCAAGCGATTTGTAGGTTGGGTTAGGCCGTAGGCCGTAACCCAACATTTTGCTTGTGTTGGGTTACGCGCTGCGCGCTAACCCAACCTACGCCCATGACCGATTTAGGATTGCTATATGAGCGACGTCAACTTACAGGATTGGGTGGGCAAACGGGAGGAAGTCCAGGATTGCGTTTATCCGACGCCCGCCAGGGCGCTGGCCTTGACCTTGAATGATCGGGACTTTAACGCCGCGGACGGTCAGCCCCTGCCCGAACTCTGGCACTGGCTGTATTTTTTACCCCTGGTCGCCCGCGCGGAAATCGGCCCCGACGGGCATCCGAAACGGGGCGGTTTTTTGCCGCCCATCGCCCTGGAACGGCGGATGTGGGCGAGCGGGCAATTGACCTTCCATCAGGATTTACGGATCGGCGATGCGATCAGCAAAACGTCCGAAATCCTGAAAATTTCGGAAAAGGAAGGCAAAACGGGCCGCATGGTGTTCGTCACGGTCGGACATACGATCCGTTCCCCGCGAGGCGTCGCCATTGAGGAGACGCAGGACATTGTGTATCTACCGATGCCCCAAGCTTTTGTCCCGGCCCCGCCCAATCCGCTGCCCGAAGATCTGCAATGGCGCGAGCCTTATCCGGTCGATCCGGTTCTGCTGTTTCGGTTCTCGGCGCTGACCTTCAACGCCCATAAAATTCACTACAACATCCGCTATGCCACGGAGGTGGAAAAATATCCGGGTCTCGTGGTGCATGGTCCCTTGCAGGCCATCTTGCTCATGGAGTCGGCGAAGCAGCAAAATCCCGGTCATCCACCGGCCAGCTACCGCTTTCGAGCGATGCGCCCGCTGTTCGATTTCGATCAAATTTCGCGCTGCGGCCGCTCCCGGCCGGATGGCGGTCATGATCTATACACGGCCAATACCGATGGCGACGTTGGCATGCAGGCCACGATCTCTTGGAGAACATGATGGCGGAGCGACTCGAACGTTCGGTCTTGCTGGTCCCAGCCTCCAACTGGGACATGATTCAGAAGACGGCGGCGTCCAAGGCGGATGCGGTCTGCATCGATCTGGAGGACGCGGTGGCGCCGGAAGAAAAGGAGGCGAGCCGGGCCAAGGTGATTCGCGCCTTCCAGGAACTGGACTTCGGCGACAAACTGAGGATGTTTCGCATGAATGGGCTGGACACCCATTTCGCCTATCGGGATCTGATTGAAATCGTCGAGGCGGCCGGCGACCAGATCGACCTGATCGTCATTCCCAAGGTGAATTGTCCCCAGGATATTCATGTGGTGGAAACCCTGCTCGGACAGATTGAGAGCTATAAAAAATACGCGCGGCCGATTGGCCTGGAAGCACTCATCGAGACCGCGCTGGGTTGCGTGAACATCCGGGAAATCGCGGCTTGTTCGACCCGCCTGGAAGGGTTCGTGTACGGTCCGGGTGATTTCGCGGCCTCGGCGCGCATGCCGATGGAGTCCATCGGGGAGATGGACGAGCACGACGCCATTTATCCCGGCCATCGTTGGCATCACATCATGCAGTCGATCGTGAGCGCGGCCCGGGCTTACGACAAGCGCGCCATCGACGGGCCTTTCGCGGGCATCAAGAACATTGAGGGTTTGCGACAAGCCTGTCAAATCGGGCGGGCCATGGGCTTCGACGGGAAGTGGTGCATTCATCCAGGGCAAATTGACACGGCCAATCAAATTTTTGTGCCCTCGGCAAAGGAAATCGCCTGGGCGCGGCTCGTGCTGGATGAGTACGAAGCGGCCCTGAAGGAAGGTCGAGGCGCCATTCGGGTCAAGGGTAAAATGATCGACGTGGCCTCGCTGAGGATGTGCCGCACCATTGTCGAACGCGCCCGATTGGCGGGTTTGTTGAACTGAACACATAGATCCAGATTGCGGAGAAGGCGGCAAATTGCCATGGTGAAGATTCTGGAAGGACTGAGGGTGGTCGAAGGCACGGCGTTCGTGGCGGCCCCCTTGGCGGGCATGACGCTGGCGCAGATGGGCGCGGAGGTGATTCGCTTTGATCGTATCCGGGGCGGACTCGATTATCACCGGTGGCCGGTGACTCACGATAACAAAAGCCTGTTCTGGGCCGGTTTGAACAAGGGCAAGCGCTCCCTCGCCGTGGATGTGAATACGCCGGAAGGACAGGAACTCGTCACGCGCCTGATTTGCGCGCCCGGACCCAACAACGGGATTTTCCTGACCAATCTCCGGGTCCGGGGCTGGATGGATTACGAACATCTGAAGCAGCATCGCGAAGACTTGATCATGTTGACCGTGCTCGGCAATCGGGACGGAGGGCCGGCGGTCGATTACACGATCAATCCCGGCGCGGGCTTTCCCTTTGCCACCGGGCCGGAGGATTCCACCGAGCCGGTCTGTCATGTCCTGCCGGCCTGGGATTGCATCACCGGACAGACGGCCGCCTTGGGATTGCTGGCGGCGGAACGGCATCGGCGGTTGACCGGCCAGGGACAATCGGTGGAGATCGCGCTCAAGGATGTGGCGCTCGCCATGCTGGGCAATCTGGGGATCATCGGCGAGGTGATGGTCAACGATTTCGATCGCCCCAAGTATGGCAATGCGCTGTATGGCGCGTTCGGCAATGAATTCGCGACCGCCGATGGACGCAAGGTCATGCTGGTGGGCTTGACCCGTCGGCAGTGGGAGGGCATCTGCAAGATAACTGGCCTGCAGGCGGAGTTGGATGCGCTGGGCCAGCGTCTGGGACTGAATCTGAATCTGGAAGGAGATCGCTTCAAGGCGCGTCAGGAAATCACCGCGCTGCTGGAACCATGGTTCCGGGCCAGGAAGGTGGAGGATTTCGCAGGGGCTTTCGATCAAAGCGGCGTGACCTGGTCGGTGTTTCGCAGCTTCAAGCAGGTGGTCGCGGAAGATCCGGACTGTTCGCCTGAAAATCCGCTGTTCGCCCAAGTGGAGCAGCCGGGCATCGGGAGCTATCTGGTTCCGGGGAGTCCGCTGGAATTCGGGGAATTCGAACGGCTTCCGCCCCGGCGGGCTTCCGTTTTGGGGGAACACACGGATGAGATCCTGATGGATATTCTAGGCCTGAGCGACGCCGAAATTTCCCGACTGCACGACAAGAAAATCGTCGCGGGTCCAAGGCGTTGAGTGTTAGAGGGTTCAACTAATGACCGAGCTAGTCATCTCCTGCGATCCCGAAGTGATGGGGGGAACCCCGGTGTTTGCTGGAACCCGGGTCCCCATCCAAACGCTGATGGACTATTTGGAAGCTGGAGAATCGATTGATGAATTCTTGGCAGGCTTTCCCTCGGTCACCCGCGAGCAGGTCATCCAGTTTCTCGAGCAGGCCAAAGACCGCTTGGTTGCCGAAGCTTTGTGAAGATTCTGGTCGATGAGTGCGTTGATTGGCGTCTCGCGCGCCAGATAATCGGTCACGCGGTCAAAACGGCTCGACAGATGGGATGGTCAGCCATCAAGAATGGAGAACTGCTTGAATTAGCTTCGAATGAGTTCGACGTCTTCGTTACCGTCGATCGAAATCTTTCCTTTCAACAGCATCTGCCGACCTTTACCATCGCGGTCATCGTTCTACGGGCGAAATCCAATCGCTTGGCTGACTTACAGCCGCTCATCCCGGAGTTGCTCTCGGCCATACCGAATGCCAAGCTCGGTGCCGTCACCTATGTTGGAATCTAACTGCGCTCTTTAAGAGAGAATTGCTGACCGAGGTTATTCCGGCTTACCGCAGCCAAGAACCCCACCCACCTTTCCAAACTATATGGCCTACTACACCGCCGACGAACGCCCATCCTACCCGACGCTGACGGACGCTCTGCAAACCTACACCGTTGATTATTTGAAAAAAATCGCGGTGCTGGCCAGCGACGCCAAGAACCGACCGGCCCGCAAGGCCGATCTGATCCAGTTCATCGTGCGCCACGTCAACTGCGAGCCGGGCCGGTTGCGCCAAGTCGAGGACGATCCCTTGCAAGGGTTCTGGCGCAAACTAGATCCGCTGCAACAGGCGGCGGTCGCCGAAGTGGCCCACGGTTCCGACGGCTATTTCAACAGCGCGCGCTTTAACGCCAAATACGGCCAATCGCCCAACTGGGGCGAGAAGAAAGCCTTCGATTACTATCCCACGCCCTCGCTGCTGGGGCTGTTTTTCCACAACGGCGTCATGCCGGACGATCTCCGGCGGCGTTTCAAGTCCATCGCGCCGAAACCGGAACCCGTGCAGCTCGCCAGTCAGGATGACCTGCCCGGCGAATGGCCCTTGAAGTTTGTGGAATGGAACGAGAAAACCCGCCAGCGGGAAATCCACACACGGAACATTCCCCTCGTCAAGCGCCTCACCGACCGGGCCGCTACCCACGATCTCAAGGCGGTCCTGCGGCTGATCGACGCCGGCAAGCTGGCGGTCAGCGACAAGACCAGCCAACCCGGCGCCGCCGCGTTGCGCGCCGTCGATGGTCTGCTGCTCGGAGGCGATTTCTACGACGACCGGGGCTATGACGAATACGAAAAAATCGGCGCGATCAAAGCCTTCGCCTGGCCGATGCTGGTCCAGGCCGGCGGGTTGGCGGCGCTGAGCGGCAAGACCCTGCAACTCACCAAAACCGGCCAGAAAGCGTTGAGCGATCCGGTGGAGAAAACGATCGCTCATCTGTGGCGGCGCTGGCTGAAAACCACCCTGTTCGACGAACTGCGGCGCATCGACTGCATTAAGGGTCAGACCGGCAAGGGCAAGCGGGGCCTCACCGCTCTGGCCGGCCGCCGCGCGGTCATTAACCAGGCCCTGAGCGACTGTCCGCCCGGAGAGTGGATCGAGGTGGACGACTTGTTCCGGCAGATGCGCGCCACTGGAGCCGATTTCGAGATCACCCGCGATCCCTGGAATCTCTACATCTGTGAACCCGGTTACGGCAGTCTGGGTTATGAGGGCTTTCACGACTGGCAAATCCTCCAAGCCCGCTACGCGCTCTGCCTGCTGTTTGAATACGCCGCCACTCTGGGCTTGCTGGACGTGGCCTACATCCCGCCGCACGGCGCCCGGTCGGACTATGGCAATCTGTGGGGCATCGATGACTTGCCCTTCCTCGGCCGCTACGACGGATTGCTCTTCGTCCGCATCAATCCGCTGGGCGCCTGCTGCCTGGGCCTGGCGGCCAGTTACCAGCCAGCGGCGCCGGAAACTTCGTCGGCCCCCGTATTGCGGGTGTTGCCCAACCTGGAAATCGCCGCGATCGGCGCGCCGCTGGAGCCGGCGGACGCCATGCTCCTGGACAGCTATGCGACCAAGACCGCCGATGCGGTGTGGAAGCTGGATCAGGCCCGGCTGCTGGAGGCGCTGGAAGAAGGGCACGACGTGACGGTGCTGGCCGAGCTGCTGGTCTCGTTGAGCGGTCAGCCCTTGCCGGAGACCGTGGAGCGGTTCCTGGAGGATATGGCCGCTCGCGCCCGCAGTCTGAAAGCGCTGGGGAATGCCCGGCTGATCGAATGCGCCGACAAGGCGCTGGCGACGCGGATCGCCAACGACAGCCGGACCAAGCCGTTTTGTATGCTGGCCGGCGAGCGGCATCTCGCGGTGCCAATCGAATCCGAAGCCCGGTTTCGCAGCGCCCTGCGCAAGCTCGGTTACAGCTTGCCGAAATGAGCGATTACCTCCCCGAAAATCCCCTGATCGTGCAAAGCGATCAGACCGTGTTGCTGGAAGTTCACTCGCCCCGCGCCGAAGCGGCTCGGGACGCCATCGCGCCCTTCGCCGAACTGATCAAAAGTCCGGAGCACGTTCACACCTACCGCATCACCCCGCTCAGCATCTGGAACGCCCGGGCCGCGGGTCTGGACACCGACGCGATGATCGCCACCCTGCGCGAATACGCCAAGTATCCCGTTCCGGAGGGTGTGGCGCAGGAGATCCAGGCGCTGGGCCGGCGCTATGGACTGGCGGTCATCGAACGGGACGAGGTCGGGCTGATCCTGCGGGTGGCCGACGCGCCGCTGGCGGAATTGCTGGCCCGCGACCGTCAGGTCGCGCCCTTATTGGGCGAACGGGTGAACGGGCAGGTGTTCCGCGTCCGGCTGGGGGTGCGCGGCCTGCTCAAACAGGCCCTGGTCGCCATCGGCTATCCCGCCGATGATCTGGCGGGGTACAGCGCGGGCCAGGAGTTGCCGCTGCGGTTGCGCGAGACGACGAGTGGCGGCGGACCGTTCATCGTCCGCGACTATCAGCGGGCGGCGGCGGCGGCGTTCCATCAGGACGGTCAGGCGCCGGGCGGCAGTGGGGTTATTGTGTTGCCCTGCGGCGCGGGCAAGACCATTGTCGGCATGGTGGTGATGGCGCTGGTTCAGGAAAACACCCTGATTTTGACCACCAGCCAGACCTCGATGGAACAATGGCGGCGGGAGTTGCTGGACAAGACCGATCTCCCGCCGGACGCCATCGCCGAGTACAGCGGCCGGCATAAGGCCACCGGGCCGGTGACGCTGGCGACCTATCAGATTTTGACCTGGCGGGCGAGTCGGGAGGAGGAATTCATTCATTTCGGCCTGTTTCACGCCCGCTCTTGGGGATTGATCATCTACGACGAGGTGCATTTGCTGCCGGCGCCGGTGTTCCGGATCACGGCGGAACTACAATCGCGCCGCCGGCTGGGCCTGACCGCGACGCTGATCCGTGAGGATGGGTTGGAAAAGGACGTGTTCGCGCTGATTGGGCCGAAACGCTACGACGTGCCGTGGCGGGAACTGGAAGGGCAGGGCTGGATTGCCGCCGCCGACTGCACCGAGATTCGCATCGCCCAAACCCCGGAGCGGGATATGGAATACGCCTTGGCGCCCCGGCGCAATCAGTTTCGGATCGCGGCGGAAAATCCCCGCAAGCGGGGGGTGGTGAAAGATCTGCTGAAACAGGAGGCCGGACACCGGATTCTGGTGATCGGCGAATATATCAGCCAGTTGGAGGAACTGGCGGCGGATACCCGATTTCCGCTGTTGACTGGCAAGACGCCGCAGTTGGAACGGGAGCGGCTCTATCAGGCGTTCCGCGACCGGACGGTGCCGGGGCTGGTGCTGTCGCGTGTGGGGAATTTCGCGGTGGATTTACCGGACGCGGACGTGCTGATTCAGGTGTCCGGCAAGTACGGCTCGCGCCAGGAGGAAGCGCAGCGGCTGGGGCGGGTGCTGCGGCCCAAGAAGGACGGGCGGCGGGCGCGGTTCTACACCGTGGTCAGCTTGCGCACCTGCGAGGAGGATTTCGCCCGGCATCGTCAGTTATTTCTGACCGAGCAGGGGTATAGTTATCGGATTGAGTTTGGGTAGAAGCGGCTGTCGCTGCGCGCGCCCGCAACCAAGAATCAGAAGCGCAACTTTATGAGTGCTCGAAGCGACCTATGCCGCTTCGAGCGGTCCTGAAAATCCAAAATCCCTTTGAGGGGTTGGTCCGAATAACTCCATGTTTTTTATTTTTTTAACAAAAGGTGGTTGACGCATGTTCGAAAATCTCAGCGAGCGTCTGTTGCGCACCGTCAAAAACCTGCGCGGCCAAGGCCGCCTGACCGAGGACAACATCAAGGACGCCCTCCGCGAGGTGCGCATGGCGCTGCTGGAAGCGGACGTCGCCTTGCCGGTGGTGCGGGAGTTCATCAATCGAGTGCGCGAGCGGGCGATCGGCCAAGAGGTTTTGCTGAGCCTGACGCCCGGACAACTGTTGGTCAAGATCGTCCATGAAGAGCTGGTCCGGGTGATGGGCGAGGCCAACGCCGAGCTGAACCTGCGGGCGCAGCCGCCGGCGGTGGTGCTGATGGCCGGCCTGCAAGGTTCCGGCAAGACCACCAGCGTCGCCAAGCTGGCGCGCTGGCTCAAGGAACGCCAGCAGAAGAAGGTGCTGGTGGTCAGTTGCGACGTGTACCGGCCGGCCGCCATCGAGCAACTGAGCAAGCTGGCCGGCGAAGTGGGTGTGGAGTTTTTCCCCAGCACTTCCGATCAAGCGCCGGATGTGATCGCCCGCCAGGCGTTGGAGTACGCCCGTCGCCACGGCGTGGACGCGCTGCTCGTCGATACCGCCGGCCGCCTGCACGTCGATGAGGAAATGATGGCGGAAATCCAGCGGTTGCACGCCGTCCTCAACCCCATCGAGACCCTGTTCGTGGTGGACAGCATGACCGGTCAGGACGCCGCTAATACCGCCCAGGCCTTCAACGCGACCCTGCCGCTGACCGGAGTGGTGCTGACCAAGACCGACGGCGATGCCCGCGGCGGCGCGGCTCTGTCGATCCGCGAACTCACCGGCAAGCCGATCAAGTTTCTCGGCGTCGGGGAGAAAACCGCCGCGCTGGAGCCGTTTTTCCCTGATCGGGTGGCGTCCCGCATTCTCGGCATGGGCGATGTGCTGAGCCTGGTCGAGGAGATGGAGCATAAAGTCGACAAGGACAAGGCGCTCAAGCTGGCCGAGAAAGTCAAGAAAGGCAAGGGTTTCGATCTGGAGGATTTCCGCGAACAGATGGAACAAATGATGAACATGGGTGGGATCGCCAGCCTGTTGGATAAGATGCCGGGCTTCAACGCGGCGGCGGGCGCGCTCAAGGACCAGGCGGCGGATAAAGAGGTCAAGCGGTTGATCGCCATCATCCATTCCATGACGCCGCAGGAGCGGCGGTTTCCGGACGTCATCAAGGGCTCGCGCAAGCGGCGCATCGCCGCCGGGTCCGGCACACAGATTCAGGACGTGAATCGGCTGCTCAAGCAGTTCGATCAGGCCCAGAAAATGATGAAGAAGATGAAGGGCGGGGGGATGATGAAGATGATGCGCGGCTTGCAGGGCAAATTGCCGATGGGCGGCCTGCCGCCGTTCAAGCCTTAGGCAAGAGCATTCAACATCCAGTAGTTCCCAACACCGGTAAGTTCCGCTACTATTCCGTGCTTAATCCGGCTGCCCCATGCGGGCAGCCTTTTCGTATCGGAGTTTGCAAGAGGTATTCGCAGCGTATGGTGAGCATTCGCTTGTCCCGAGGTGGCGCCAAGAAGCGCCCCTTTTATACCGTGGTCGTGACCGATAGCCGCAATCGGCGCGACGGCCGCTACATCGAGCGCGTCGGGTTTTTCAACCCGATCGCCAGCGGCCAGGATGTGAAACTGAGTTTGAATCAGGATCGTTTGCAGTACTGGTTGAACACCGGCGCACAGCCCTCCGAACGGGTGGTGAGCCTGATGAAGGAATACGCCCGGCAGCAGACGCCGGTCCAGACAGCGGCCGATGTGGCGGTGGGTTAATTAGTCACCGTTGTTATGAACGACTGGGTGGTGATGGGCCGAGTATCCGGCCTGTTCGGCGTCGAGGGTTGGGTGCGGGTGTTTTCCCATACCGAACCCCGGGCGGGCGTCATTCACTACGACCCGGTGTTTTTGCGCCGCCAGGACGAGTGGCGACCGTTCAAGATCGAAGCGGGTCGCGCCCATGGAGCGGGAGTGGTATTGAAGTTCGTCGGCTGCGACGACCGCGATCAGGCGATCGCCCTGCTGCAAGCCGATATTGCGGTGCACCGCGCCCAACTGCCGCCGCCCGCGCCCGGTGAATATTACTGGGCGGATCTGCAAGGATTGCGGGTCGTGACGGTGGACGATGTTGAACTGGGCACGGTTTCCCACCTGTTGGCCACCGGCGCCAATGACGTGCTGGTGGTGAAGGGCGAGCGGGAACGGCTCTTGCCGTTCGTGCGGGACCAGGTCGTGGTCGAGGTGAACCTCGAACAGCGACTGTTGCGGGTGGATTGGGACCCGGATTTCTGAGCTTCCCTTACCCTCCAGGAGAGGGATCGGGAGTGAGGATGCTCGAACTTCAGGAGCGCTGCCGTGCGCGTGGATGTGGTGACCTTGTTTCCTGAGATGGTCGAGACGCTGGTCCGCTTCGGGGTCACCGGTCGAGCGGTCGAACGCGGTTTGCTGGAGGTGGTGGCCTGGAATCCGCGCGACGACGCCCACGACCGCCATCGCACCGTGGATGACCGGCCCTACGGCGGTGGTCCAGGCATGGTGATGAAGGTACAGCCGTTGCGCGATACGCTGCGTCGGGCGCGGGCAGCGGTCGAACCGTGCGGCAAAACCCTGGTTCTCAGCCCGCAGGGCCGACCGCTGACCCAGGATGGCGTGCGGGAACTGGCGTGCGGGGCGCGGCTGATCCTGCTCGCCGGTCGCTATGAGGGAATCGACGAGCGGTTGATCGAGCTAGAGGTGGACGAGGAATGGTCCATCGGGGATTACGTCCTCAGCGGCGGCGAACTGGCGGCGCTGGTGGTGATCGACGCCGTGGCCCGGTTGCTGCCGGGAGCACTGAACGATCGTGAATCGGCCGAACAGGACTCGTTCATGGACGGCCTGTTGGACTGTCCGCATTACACGCGTCCGGAGGACATCGACGGACGGCGGGCGCCGGCGGTGTTGTTGAGCGGCGATCACGCGGCTATCGCCCGCTGGCGGCGCCGCGAAGCGCTGGGACGAACCTGGCTGCGCCGCCCGGATTTGCTGGCGCGGCGGGTGTTGGATGCCCGAGACCGGGCGCTGCTGGATGAATTCATTCGCGAATATCAAGCGAGAACAGAGAACGCCGGCGCCGCCGGGCATCTCGCGGAGCAACGTGGAGCGTAGTGTCATGAGCAAACTGGTTGAAGCATTCGAACGGGAACAGATGACCCGCGAGATTCCGGTTTTTAATCCCGGGGATACCGTGGTGGTGCGGGTTAAGGTGAAGGAGGGCAGCCGCGAACGGTTGCAGGCTTTCGAGGGGGTCGTCATCGCCAAACGCAACCGGGGGCTGAATTCGGCTTTCACGGTTCGTAAAATTTCCCATGGCGAGGGGGTTGAGCGGGTGTTCCAATCCTACAGCCCGGCGATCGCCGATATCACCGTCAAGCGTCGGGGCGACGTGCGCCGCGCCAAGCTGTACTACCTGCGCGGCCTGGAGGGCAAGGCGGCCCGCATCAAGGAAAAATTGCGTTAGATGCGAGGGACGGAGGTCGACAGCGGGGCGATCAAGGCCAGATCGCCCTTTTTTGTTTGAGAAATCCCTTTCCTTTGCGGGAGAGAGATTGGGGAGGAGGGACGATATGCACGATCCATGGTTGAACTGGCTGGAGCCGGTGCGGATGCTAGCGGCGGAAGCCAGCGAACGCATTCTGGAAATTTACGCCACCGCGTTCGGGGTCACCATCAAGGACGATGACAGTCCGTTGACCGCCGCCGACTTGGCCGCGCATCACGCCATTGTCGCCGGCCTGCAACGTCTGACGCCGGAGCTCCCGGTGCTGTCCGAGGAATCAGCCAGTATCCCGTTCGCCGAACGCGCGCGTTGGGGGCGGTACTGGCTGGTGGATCCGTTGGATGGCACCAAGGAGTTCATCCAGCGCAACGGCCAGTTTACCGTCAACATTGCCCTGATCGAGGATCACGTACCGATTCTCGGCGTGGTGCGAGTGCCGGTAACCGGCTTGTGTTACTTCGCCGCGCGAGGTTATGGCGCGTTCCGCGCGGAGCCGGGCCAGACGCCGCAACCCATCCAGGTGCGACCGATGCACCCCGGCGCGCTCGTGCGTGTGGTCGGCAGCAAGTCGCACGGCGGACCGGGTTTGCAAAAGTTCGTCGCCGCGCTGGGCGCGCACGAATTGGTCACCATCGGCAGTTCGCTCAAACTTTGCCAAGTGGCGGAGGGTACGGCCGATGTGTATCCCCGGCTCGGCCCGACCTCGGAGTGGGACACCGCCGCCGCGCAGTGCGTCGTCGAAGTGGCCGGGGGCCAAGTGGTGTCGGCGGACACCGGCGAGTCGCTGCGCTACAACACCCGCGATTCGTTGCTGAATCCGTACTTCGTCGTCTATGGCGACGCCAGCCGCGACTGGCTGAAGTACGTGCCTCGGGAGGGGTGAGTATGGTCGCGACCGAAGTCTATCAAGCCATCATCGCCGCGCCATTGGGCCGGATTGGCATTCGCATGATGGGCGAGGCGGTGAGCGCACTGGATTATCTGCCCGCCGATGTGCCCGAACAGTCGCCAGTGGATGCGGCGACCCAGGCGGTGGTCGCGCAATTGGAAGCCTACTTTCGCGATCCCCAAGCGTCGTTCACGGTTCCGCTGGTCCTGCCCGGAACCGCGTTTCAGCAAAGGGTTTGGGCTGCGCTGCAAGCCATTCCAGCGGGAACCGTGCTGACCTATGGCGAGCTGGCGCGGCAGCTCGATACCGCCGCCCGCGCCATCGGTGGCGCTTGCCGGAGCAATCCCATCCCGATCCTGATTCCCTGTCATCGGGTGGTAAGCCGACAGGGATTGGGCGGCTACGCGGGCGAAGTCACCGGCGATCCGCTGGGCATCAAGCGTTGGTTGCTGCGGCATGAAGGCGTGGCGGTCGAGCAGGGATAGCCATCCATTCAATCTTTACTCTCTTCGGACCAGCGCCAGTGGTCGTTGGTGATTGCCGGCAACGCTACATCTTCGTACAGCGTTTCAACGGCGGCGCTGAAATCCAGGCTCGACAACTCCACCCTGTCGCCCGGATCGTAAGCTTGCAAAACCCAGCGGTCCTGTTCGTCGCGGCGGAAGCATTCCACGCTCATTCGGTCCTGCTCGATCAACACGTATTCCCGCAGGCTGGGTAGTTGCCGGTAAATCGCGAATTTCTGGCCCCGGTCGAACGCGGCCGTCGTGGCGGATAGCACTTCCACCAGCAACGTGGGCTGGCGCTTAAAGCGTGGCGACGAATGATCTTCTGACGCACAGGTGACCAGCAGGTCGGGATAGAAGAAGGCGTCGGCAGTGTCCACCCGCAGTTTCATATCGGCCATGTAGATTCGGTAGGGTCGTCCGCGTACATGAGCATGCAGCAGAACAGCCAGATTCATTGTGATTGTGACATGGGCGTCAGTGGCGCCCACCATCGCGAAGATTTCGCCAGCCAGATATTCGTGCTTGCCGGGGCTGCGTTCTTCCCAGGCCAGATAGTCGTCAGCGGTGAAAGCGGTCTTGGCGCGAGCTAGGCTCATGGCGAACCTCCTGATCGGTAAGGGCATCAGCGAGCAGCTTAGCCGAACCGCGATGGTTGGGAAATGGCTGACTTCAAATGATGCGAGCTGATTGATAGGTTACAAGCTCATTGTATCGAATGAAGGCCGATCATATTTCCTTCGGTATCGATCACGAGGGCGATAAAGCTATACTGGCCTATCGAGAATTTTCCTTGAAGAGCTTGACCGCCATGGTCTTTTGCTCTGTTGGCTTCAATGTCGAAATCAGCGCAAGAGAAGTAGACCAAAGTGCTGTTGTCGCCAGATGGGCAGCCGTCCGTTTTGACAAGCGGCCCCGATGCGCCATAGCCATCTCTTTGCATGGGAAAGGCGAGCATTTCTAAGTCGAGACTTTCGGCTGTTGCGGTTGTACGGCGAAAACGCTCTCGTAGAACGCCTTGGCGCGCTGCATACCTTGGACGTAAATTTCAAACCAACCGAACGGATTGTTTTTCATGACTTTTCCTTCTGAAAATATGACGAACATGGTTCGTAGATTTTGGTAGCGCTTTCTCGCTAGCTTGAAATTCCACCGTTTGCCCGCATATCCGACCGCAAACATGAACCCCATCCAGGAGCCCGTTACCCATGACCGTCGAAGCCCACAAGG
>DAIRDI010000027.1:0-17370 GCA_036796235.1 Candidatus Competibacteraceae bacterium
ATTGGCGTGCCCGCCGCCAGCTTGTCGGCTTCCGCCAACAGTTGCGCCGGCGCCAGCTCCTCATAGGGCGGGACCATCATGTCCATCCAGAATCCCGGCCGGAACAGGGTAAAGGCGATCAGCAACAACAGGATCGATTCGTAAAACCGGCTGCGGGTGATGAAGTAGCCCTGCGTGGCGGCGGCGAACAACAGCATGGCGATGGTGGCGACGATGAAAATGCCGATGCCGTGCAACCAGTCGACATTGATCAACAGTAGATCGGTATTGTAAATGAACAGAAACGGCAGCACCGCCGTGCGCATGCTGTAGAAAAACGCGACCACGCCGGTGCGGATCGGATCGCCGCCGGAGACCGCGGCGGCGGCGAAGGACGCCAGACCGACCGGAGGCGTCACATCGGCCATAAGGCCGAAGAAGAAGACGAACAGATGGACCGCGATTAAGGGGACGATCAGTCCGGATTGCTGGCCCAGGGTGACGATCACCGGCGCCAGCAGCGAAGACACCACGATGTAGTTGGCGGTGGTCGGCAAGCCCATGCCCAGAATCAGACTCAGCACCGCCGTCAGAATCAGCATCAACAGGATATTGCCCAGCGACAGGATTTCCACCAGGTCGGCCAGCACCAGCCCGACCCCGGTTTGGGACACCGCGCCGACGATCACCCCGGCGGTCGCCGTGGCGATGCCGATGCCGATCATGTTGCGGGCGCCGGCGATCAACCCCTCCAGCAGATCGTTGCCACCGCGCCGGATTTGCGCGTTCAAGCCGCCCTGGCCGCGAAACAGCGCGAACAACGGCCGCTGGGTCAACAGAATGAACATCATGAACACAGTCGCCCAGAAGGCCGACAGTCCCGGCGACAGCCGCTCCACCATCAGGCACCAGATCAGCACGATCACCGGCAGCAGGAAGTGCAGTCCGGACCTCACGGTGGGACCGACTTCGGGCAGGCTAACAAGGGGCGTGTTCGGATCGTCGACTTCCAGTTCGGGATGGCGCGAGCCGACCCACACCAATCCCACGTACACGGCGACCAGCAGGGCGGAAATAATCCAGATAGCGGCATCGCCCAGCACCGGCTTCAACCAGCCGATCCCGTAGTAGACCGCCAGGGCCAGCACGGCGGTCGCGATGAAGCCGAGCAGCCCGCCCATCAGGCGTTGCAGCCACGGCTTGGCGACGCCCGGCCGGGGCAGGCCCTGCATGTTGGCTTTCAGGGCTTCCAGATGCACGATGTACACCAGCGCGATGTAGGAAATCACTGCGGGGACAAAGGCGTGGGTGATGACCTGGAAATAGGTGATCCCGACGTATTCCACCATCAGGAAGGCGGCCGCGCCCATCACCGGCGGCATGAGCTGGCCGTTCACCGAGGAGGACACTTCGACCGCGCCGGCCTGCTCCGCCGAGAAGCCGACCCGTTTCATCATGGGGATGGTGAAGGTGCCGGTCGTGACCACGTTGGCGATGGACGAACCGGAAATCAGTCCGGTCAGACCCGAGGAGACCACCGCCGCCTTGGCGGGACCGCCGCGCATGTGGCCGAGCAGGGAAAAGGCGACCTTGATGAAATAGTTGCCGGCGCCGGCTTTATCCAGCAGCGCTCCGAACAGCACGAATAGAAACACGAAACTGGTGGAAACCCCCAGCGCGATGCCGAACACCCCTTCGGTGGTGACCCACTGGTGGGTGACCACGGCGTTCAGGCTGGCGCCCTTGTGGGCGATGAGCGACGGCATGTACGGGCCGGCGAAGGTGTAGAGCAGAAACAGCGTGGCCAGGATCGTCAAGGGCGGACCCAGAGCTCGGCGGGTCGCCTCCAGCAAAATGATCATGCCGACGCAAGCGACGATCAGATCCTGGGTGATCGGCGCGCCAGGCCGGGTCGCCAGTTCGTTGTAGAACAGGAACAGGTAGCCGGCGCAGAACGCGCCGACGACCGCCAGCAGCCAGTCCGCGAGCGGAATGCGATTGCGCGGCGAGCGCCGGAAGGCGGGGTAAGCGAGGAAGGCCAGGAACACCGCCGTCGCCAGATGGATCGAGCGGGTTTGGGTGTCGTTGAATACCCCAAAGCCGACCATGAACGGCAGCGGCGAGGCGATCCACAACTGAAACACGGACCAGGCCGCCGCCACGCCCAGCAGGATTTTTTCGGGAATGCCTCCCGGCGAGCGAATGCCGCTATCGGCCTGGGCCACCAGATCGCGCAGTTGTTCGTCCGTCATCGCTTGTTTGCTGGCTTCGCTCATCCCCATTCATCCTCTCTCAACCCCCTCCCGCCGGGAGGGGGGCAGCCTCACCTCAAAAGGATTACATCCAGCCTTTTTCCTTGTAGTACTTCACAGCGCCATCATGCAGAGGCGCGGTCAGGCCCGCCTTGATCATTTGCGCCGGGTCCAGCGTTTCGAAGGCGGGATGGAGTTTCTTGAAGCGATCGAAGTTTTCGAATACCGCTTTGACGACTTCATAAACGACCGCATCCGACGCCTTGGTGGAAGACACCACCGTCGCGGCGACGCCGAAGGTCGGGGTATCCTGATCGCTGCCGGGGTACATCCCGCCGGGAATGACCGAGGTCGCATAGTAGGGGAATTCCGCGACCAGCTTGTCCACTTCCGGACCGGTGACCGGGACCAGCACGGCTTCGCAGGATGAAGCGGCCTCCTGGATGGAGCCGTTCGGATGGCCGACGACATAGAGCATGGCGTCGATCTTATTATCGCACAGCGCCTGGGCCTGCTCGGCCGCCTTCAACTCCGAGGCCAGTTTGAAGACGCCGGTATCCCAGCCTTTTTCCCGCATGAGCACGTCCATCGTGGCGCGCTGTCCGGAGCCGGGATTGCCGATGTTGACCCGCTTGCCCTTGAGATCGTCGAAGGTTTTGATGCCCGCGTCCTTGCGCGCCATGACGGTAAAGGATTCCGGATGGGCCGCAAACACAGCGCGCAGGGCTTCGTTGGGGCCGGCGTCCGCAAAAGATTCCTCGCCTTTCAGCGCCTTGTACTGTTGGTCGGACTGAACGATGCCCATGTCCTGCTCGCCGGCCCGGATGGCGTTCAGATTGGCCACCGAGCCGCCGGTGGACGGCGCCGTGCATTTGATGCCATGTTCTTTCTCGCCACGATTGACGAACCGGCAAATCGACTGGCCCACCACGTAGTAGACGCCGGTCTGACCGCCGGTGCCGATGGTGATGAATTTCTCCTCGACGGCGTTCGCGCCGCCCGCGCCCAGCAGCAGGGCGGCGGTCAAGGTCGCAATAGCAAGTTTTTTCATAACGATCTCTCTCATGTTGGAAAATCCAGCAAGGCCGTTGGCTGTAGCCTGCCCCACGGTTGAGGGTGGTCGTACCGCCCTTGTCGGGCAAACCCGGCAAAATGCCTTTGAATCACAGGGAGTTCTACCCGCATTCAGTTCTTATAGTCAATCAGGGCGGGGATGTCCAATCCTCCCTTTGGCGAGCGGAGATGGGGAGCGGCGTTTCCACCATCTGCCCGCGCCACGGCAGGAAGGTGACGAGCTTTTTCGCCCGTCGATCTGTGGGTTTGAATATACTGATTGCTCTCTTCGTCACCGCACGTTTGCCCCTTCCATGCTCACCTCGCCCGTTTCCCCCGCCGATTTCGCCCCATTGCGCCTGCGCAAGGATGAAGACCGCCGCTTGCGCGCCGGCCATCTCTGGGTCTACAGCAATGAAATCGATATCGTCGCCACCCCGCTGCGGGATTTCCAACCCGGCCAGCCGGTGACGATTCAATCCAGCAACGGCAAGCCGATCGGCACCGGCTACATTAATCCCAACGTCCTGCTGTGCGCGCGACTGGTCAGCCGCGACTTGGAACATCCGCTCAGTCCCTCGCTGCTGGTGCATCGCTTGAACGTGGCGCTGAGCCTGCGCGAGCGGCTCTACGACCGGCCGTTCTATCGGCTGGTTTACGGCGAGGGCGACGGGTTGCCGGGCCTGATCGTGGATCGTTACGGCGAGGTGTGCGTGGTGCAGCTCACTACCGCCGGCATGGATCGCTGGCGAGACGAGGTGCTGGCCGCCTTGCACAAGGTGTTGAAACCGGCGGCGGTGCTGTGGCGCAACGATACGTCGATGCGGGAGCTGGAAGGTTTGGAACGCACGGTCGCCGACGCCGCCGGTCCGGTTCCCGACCTCGTGGAGATCGAGGAAGACGGTCTGCGCTTCCAGGTCGCGCCGCGCACCGGGCAGAAGACCGGCTGGTTCTATGACCAGCACGATAATCGCGCCCGACTGGATCGTTACGTTCGCGACCGGCGAGTGCTGGATGTGTTTAGCTACACCGGCGCCTGGGGCATCCGGGCGGCGGCGCGCGGCGCCCGCGAGGTGCTGTGCGTCGATTCCTCGGCCCCGGCGCTGGAACTGGCGGCGCGCAACGCGGCGTTGAACGGCGTCGGCGACCGGGTGCGGACCCAGCAGGGCGATGCCTTCGAGGTGTTGAAAGCGCTGCGCGAAGCCCGCGAGCGGTTCGACGTGGTCATCGTCGACCCGCCGGCCTTCATCAAGCGGCGCAAGGATACGAAAGAAGGGACGCTGGCCTACCGGCGGCTCAACGAAATGGCGATGCAGGTGCTGGAGCGCGACGGCATTCTGGTGTCCTGCTCCTGCTCGCAACTGTTGTCCCGCGAAGTGCTGGTGCAAACCCTGTTGCAAGGCGCGCGGCATCTCGACCGCAGTCTGGTGATTCTGGAGCAGGGCCGGGCCGGACCGGATCATCCGGTGCATCCGGCCATTCCCGAAACCGATTACCTCAAGGCGGTGTTCGCGCGGGTGCTGCCCGCCTGAGCGAAAACCCAGGGAACCCGCATGTCCGACCGTCCTGATGTCGCCGCCGTCCTCGCCTATCTCCAGGGCTTGCAGGACCGGCTGACCCAGGCCCTGGAATCCACCGACGGCGATGCCCGATTCCACGAAGATGCCTGGACCCGCGACGGTGAACGCGGCTTGCGCGGCAGCGGCCGCAGCCGGGTCCTGCGCGAAGGCGCGGTGTTCGAACAGGCCGGCATCAATTTCTCCCACGTCATCGGCGAGCGCCTGCCGCCCTCGGGCACGGCGCAACGACCGGAACTGGCCGGGAGGGGATTCGAGGCGCTGGGGGTCTCGCTGGTGGCGCATCCCCGCAATCCCTACGCGCCGACTTCTCACGCCAACGTCCGCTTCTTCACCACCGCTCAGGATAGCGCCGAGCCGGTCTGGTGGTTCGGCGGCGGTTTCGATTTGACCCCGTATTACGGTTTTGAAGAGGACTGCGTTCACTGGCATCGGACCGCGCGGGCGGCTTGCGCGCCGTTCGGATCGGCGGTTTACCCGCGTTACAAGCAGTGGTGCGACGAGTATTTCTTCCTCAAGCATCGCGACGAACCGCGCGGCATCGGCGGGTTGTTCTTCGACGATCTCAACGAAGGAGGCTTCGCGCGCTGTTTCGCCTTCCTGCAAAGCGTCGGCGATCATTATTTGCCAGCTTATCTGCCCGTCGTGGACCGGCGGTGGGAGATTCCTTACGGCGAGCTCGAGCGGGAATTCCAGCTTTATCGGCGCGGGCGTTACGTCGAGTTCAACCTGGTGTACGACCGGGGCACGCTGTTCGGCCTGCAATCTGGCGGGCGTACTGAATCCATCCTGATGTCCCTGCCGCCTCGGGTGCGTTGGGAATACGATTGGCGGCCGGAACCCAAGAGTCCGGAAGCGCGACTCTACGAAGTGTTCCTGAAACCGCGCGACTGGCTGGCGGCGGACGGCCAGGAGGGAGACGCGACGGACGGTTAGCGCAGAGCCGTCACCACTTCGCGCACCAACTCCGGACCGCGATAGATCAATCCGGTATACAGTTGCACCAGGCTGGCTCCGGCGGCGATTCGGGCGACCGCGTCGGCACCGCTCATGATCCCTCCAGCGGCGATGATCGGTACTTCCCCCGCCAACAGATCCGCCAGTCGCCGCGTCACGGCCAGAGCCTGTTCCCGCAACGGCGCGCCGCTCAGGCCGCCGGCTTCTCCGGCGTGAGGCAGACCCTCGACCCCAGCCCGTGAGAAGGTGGTGTTGGTGGCGATGACCGCATCGAGCCGGTAACGGCGCAGGGACTGTCCCACCGCCGCCAAATCCGTATCAGCCAGGTCCGGGGCAATCTTGATCGCCAGGGGCGCGTAACGCCCGTAAGAGTCGGTCAGACGCTGTTGTTCCGCTTTCAACGCCTCCAGCAACTGGTCCAGGGCCGCGCCGTATTGCAGATCGCGCAGGCCCGGCGTGTTGGGCGAGGAAATGTTGACGGTGACATAGCCTGCCCAGGGATACACTTTGCGCAGCCCGATGAGATAGTCGTCGATGGCCCGCTCGACTGGGGTATCGGCATTTTTGCCGATGTTGATGCCCAGCACCCCCTTGAAGCCGGACTGACGCACCCGCTCGACCAGTGCTTCGACGCCGTGATTGTTGAACCCCATCCGATTGATCAATCCCTGAGCCTTTGGTAGCCGAAACATCCGGGGCTTGGGATTGCCCGGTTGCGGGCGCGGGGTGACCGTGCCGATCTCGACAAAGCCGAAACCCAGCGCCGACCAGGCGTTGATACACTCCCCATTCTTGTCCAAACCGGCCGCCAGCCCGACCGGATTGGGGAAATCGAGGCCCATGACTTGGCACGGAGCGCTGGGGACGCGCGTCGCGAAGCAAATGCCCAGCGGTTGGATCGGCAGCCTGCGGAGGCTACGGATGGTCCAGTCGTGGGCGGTTTCGGGGTCAAGTTGGAACAGCACGGCGCGCAACGGGTGGTAAAACATCGGGCGTTCTCGGATTCGGGCGGGCAAGCTCGGCAGGCTGACGGTCGACGCGAGTGAGGATAGCAGGAAACAGCCTGAATTCAGGTTAAAACATCACCTCTGCGCCGATGATGGGTTGAAATCGGCAATAATCAGTACCTGTATTCTGAAGTATCAAGTCCCGAAGCTGTGCGATGGACAACAGGATTGAATCAATAGATACTATTTTAACGCTAGGTATTCCCAGCCGTACCAATTTTGCACAAACTACAGGCAAAATGTCCTGCCTTCACTCACGCTGTTTCCCCGCGCGACTCGGGAAAAACCGTGAATGGTCAGGATTTTTCCATTATCAACCTAACTTGCCGAGGGTCACTCCCATACCCGGAGACTCGGTGTCCTGAAATAACAACACTAGGTAAATCCGAATGCGCAAGCTTCTGATTCTAAGCACGGGAGCGGTCGAGGAAACGCTGATCAAGCAGGTCTCGGCGGCTGACTGGGAGGTCTTCTGGACCCAGGATGCAGGCGAAGCGAGAACCCTGCTGACCGAACACCCCTTCGAGGTGGGTCTGATGATTCTGTTCAGTTGCGAGCCCGAACGTTCGGTGCAATGGCTGACCGATCTCATCATGGCCCGCCGGAAAATGCAGTGGGTCGCGGCGCTGTCTCGTCAGTGCCTCGACCGCAAGCTGATCTCTGGGGTCGTCGCGGAGCGCTGCTACGACTACCATACGCTGCCGATCGAGCCGCAGCGCTTGATCGTGACGCTCGGTCATGCTTACGGAATGGTCGCGTTGGCCGAAATCTCGCTGCGCCAGCAGCGTGAACTGGAGTCGCAGTACGGCATGATCGGCAATAGCCCAGCCATGCAAACCCTGTTTCGCGGCATTCAGAAAGCGGCTGAAGTGGACGTCCCGGTCCTGATCACCGGCGAGAGCGGTACCGGCAAGGAACAGTCGGCTCGGGCCATTCATGAGTATTCGACGCGCGCGGCGTCCCCGTTCGTCGCCATGAACTGCGCGGCCCTGCCCGCCAACCTGATTCAGTCGGAACTGTTCGGCCACGAGAAAGGCGCGTTCGCCGGCGCCGGCGAACGTCGGATCGGCCTCCTCGAATCCGCGAGCGGCGGCACGCTGTTTCTCGATGAGATCGGCGATCTCGCCCCCGAGCTGCAAGCCAACCTGCTGCGCTTTCTGGAGGAAAAGAAATTTCACCGGATGGGCGGCGCCAAACCGATTCCCGCCAATGTCCGGATCGTCGCCGCGACCAACACCCATCTCGAACAGACCGTGCGGGATGGCCGGTTCCGCGAGGATCTGTACTACCGGCTGAACGTGTTGCACCTGCGGACGCCGAGCCTGCGCGAGCGCAAGGGCGACGTCGAATTGCTGGCCCGCTACTTCTTCAACAAATTCACCGTGGAGACCCGGACCGTCGCCAAGGGGTTCAGTCGCGACGCGCTGGAGGTGATCAACCGCTATGATTGGCCCGGCAACGTCCGGGAGTTGATGAACCGCGTGCGCCGGGCGGTGCTGTTGAGCGAGGGACCCTACATTAACCCCAACGACCTGGAACTGGAACGGCGTTCCCTGGGCCGGGGCTTCGTGACCTTGGACGAAGCCCGGATGGCCGCCGACCGGGAAGTGATTCAGGCGACGCTGCTGCGGACCCGGTTCAACATCGCGCGGGCCGCCCAGGAATTGAGCGTGTCGCGCATGACGCTGTATCGGTTGATGGAGAAATACGACATCCGCAGGGACAACACCTGACCTACGTAACGCCGCCGCCCGGGACCGATCCACCGCATCAGCCAGACCGGCCCCGGATCGCCCGTTCGCCAACATGGTCGTGACTCCAGTCCCGTTTGACCCAAAGACCTTCCTCAAAACTCTCACCGCGCTGCCCGGCGTCTACCGGATGCTGGGCGAGCGCGGTGAGGTGCTGTACGTCGGCAAGGCCCGCAACCTCAAACAGCGGGTGTCCAGCTACTTCCGGGAAACCCAGTCCTCCGTCAAGACTCGCGGCCTGGTCGCGCGGATTCGCGCCGTCGAGGTCACGGTCACGCACACCGAGACCGAGGCGCTGATCCTGGAAAGCACCCTGATCAAGCAGCACAAGCCTCGCTATAATATCCTGCTGCGCGACGACAAGGGCTATCCCTACATCCACGCTTCCGCCGGCGACTTTCCCCGCCTGACGCTGCATCGCGGAGCCAAACGCGCGCCAGGCCGTTACTTCGGGCCGTACCCGAACGCCCAGGCCGCCCGCGACACCTTGAGCCTGCTGCAAAAAATCTTTCGGTTGCGCTCGTGTGAGGACAGTTTCTTTCAGGGACGCAGCCGCCCCTGCTTGCAATACCAAATCCAGCGTTGCACCGCGCCCTGCGTCGGTCTGGTCGACCGCGACGGCTATCAGCGGCAGTTGCGCGACGCCATTGGGTTTCTGGAAGGCCGGAGCGGGCAAGTCATCGACGATCTCGCCCGACGCATGGAAGCCGCCGCCGCCGCGTTGCGCTTCGAGGAAGCGGCGTTGCATCGCGATCAGATCGCCGAGTTGCGGCAAATCCAGCAGCGCCAGCACGTCGAGGGCGAAAGCGGCGATCTGGATGTGGTGGCCTGCGCCGCGCGGGGCGGGGTCGCTTGCGTGCAAGTGTTCGTGTTCCGCGACGGCCGGTTGTTGGGCAACCAGGCCCTGTTTCCCCGCCTTCCCGAGGCCGAGGATGCAAGCGCCATCCTGGGCGCTTTTTTGGCTCAGTACTATCTCGACCGCTTCATTCCGGCTGAATTGCTGGTCAGTCACGAACCGACCGAGGCCGACTGGCTGGCGCAGGCGCTGCGGGAGCGCGCCGGCCGGCGGGTCGCCATCACCGCCCGCGTCCGGGGCGAGCGCGCCCGCTGGCTGGAGATGGCGCAAAGCAACGCCGAACACGCGCTGGCCGCGCGCCTGTCCAGCCAGGCCGGGATGCGTCATCGCCTGGAGGCGCTGCGGGAAGCGTTGGGCGGGGAAGGCGAACTGACGCGCTTGGAATGTTTCGACGTCAGTCATACCCAGGGTGAAGCGACGGTGGCGGCCTGCGTGGTGTTTGGCCCGGAAGGCCCGATCAAGACCGACTATCGTCGCTACAACATCGACGGCATCACGCCAGGCGACGACTACGCCGCGCTGCGCCAGGCGTTGAGCCGTCGTTACGCTCGCTTGGGGACGGAAGAAGGCCGGTTGCCCGACCTGTTGGCGATTGATGGTGGCCAGGGCCAATTGTCCCAGGCGCGGGAGGTGCTGGAACCCCTGTGGGCGGCGGGGGTGCGAGTGGTGGGCGTCGCCAAGGGACCCGAGCGCCGGCCCGGTCTGGAAACCCTGTACTTGTTCGGAGAAAACCGTCCTCTTATACTGTCCGCTGATTCGGCCGCTCTGCACCTGGTGCAGCAAATCCGCGACGAGGCGCACCGCTTCGCCATCACCGGCCATCGCCAGCGACGAGCCAAGGCCCGCACCGCATCCGCGCTCGATGCCATCGCTGGCATCGGACCCAAGCGCCGGCAGGCCCTGCTCCGCCACTTCGGCGGTCTCAAGCAACTGGCGCGGGCCGGCGTCGAGGACTTGGGCCAAGTGGACGGCATCAGCGCCGAACTGGCCCAACGCATTTACGACGCCTTCCACGGTGAGTCCTGATCGCTCATGCACCTGAACCTGCCCACCGGGTTGACCCTGCTGCGGATCGCGCTGATTCCGGTCTTCGTGGGCGTGTTTTTCATGTCGTTCCAAGGCGCCAACCTGCTGTGCGCCGCGCTGTTCGGGCTGGCGGCGCTCACCGATTGGCTGGATGGCTATCTGGCGCGGCGGCTCGATCAAACCTCGGCGTTCGGGGCGTTCCTGGACCCGGTGGCCGACAAGCTGATGGTGGCGGCGGCTCTGGTGCTGCTGGTGCAGGCGATTCCCACCCCATGGGTGGCGGTGGCGGCCATCATCATCATCGGCCGCGAGATCGCCGTCTCGGCGCTCCGGGAATGGATGGCCCAGATCGGCGGCCAGCGGCGGGTGGCGGTCTCCATGATCGGCAAATTCAAGACCACCGCTCAGATGGTGGCCGTGCTGTTGTTACTGTACCGGGAACCGCTGGGCTTTTTCCCGACCCTGGAGGTCGGTTTGGGGCTGTTGCTGGTCGCTGCGGCGCTGACGCTTTGGTCGATGGCGCATTACCTGATGGCGGCGTGGCCGGTGCTCCGGCCCCGTTGAAAGGCTTGACAGCCGGTTTTTTCGCGTTAATATTCCTTTTCCACGCGGCGGGAATAGCTCAGTTGGTAGAGCACAACCTTGCCAAGGTTGGGGTCGCGAGTTCGAGTCTCGTTTCCCGCTCCAAGCTTCCAAGCCTCGTTGTTACGAGGCTTTTTTGTTTTAGGCTAGGTGGCAGAGTGGTCATGCAGCGGCCTGCAAAGCCGTGGACGCCGGTTCGATTCCGACCCTAGCCTCCATTTGAATGGTTCCAGTTGTCCAACTAATTCAATAAGCCGCTGACAAGCGGCTTTTTTAATGTCAGATCAGGTGGCACAGGGCGTGGACTTCTCGAGGTGCAAAATGAGAGCGATTGAATTCGAAGCGACAGCGGAGCAGCGCTGCATCCACCTACCCGATGCAATACCCGATGGAACCCACCTGCGCGTCCTGCTGCTGATGGAAGAACTGGCTGTGCCGTCGGCCAAAGGTGAGGACCTGAAACAGTTGCTGAGCATGTTGACCGAGGGTCTGACGGAGGATGATCTCCAACGTCCCTGGGATGTCGGCCGTGGTAATCCCGAATGGGCTACCTGATCGATACGAATATCCTATCGGAGCTCCAAAAGGGCGAGCGTGCCGACCTTGGCGTGCGAAATTGGTATTCCAGTACACGCGGTGACGAACTTTATCTTTCGGTGCTTGTGTTAGGCGAGGTCCGACAAGGCATTGAAAGGTTGCGCCGTCGCGATCCCGATCAGGCTCTGCGACTGGAGCAGCGGATGGCGCTCATTCGGGTGCGTCTGGCGGATCGAGTCTTACCGATTTCGGTTGCTGTAGCGGAGCGTTGGGGTCGAAATAACGTCCCGGATGCGCTCCCTGTTATCGATGGTCTGCTGGCCGCAACAGCCCTGGAGCACGACCTGATTCTAGTGACACGTAACGTGCATGATGTGCAACGCAGTGGCGTTCTACTACTGAATCCATTCTCCGATGCAGTCCCGCCGTAACGCTCGATCAGATGACCGACCACCTTCTCGTCGTCGATGATGACCCCGGCCTGCGCGAGCTGCTGGCCGACTATCTGGGCCGCAACGGTTTCCGGGTGACCGGGGTCGGCGACGGCCGCGGGCTGTGGGCGGCGCTGGAACGGGAGCCGGTGGATCTGGTCATCCTCGATCTGATGCTGCCCGGCGACGACGGCCTGACGCTGTGCCGCACCCTGCGCGCCCATTCGCCGATCCCCATTCTCATGCTGACCGCCCGCGGCGATGACACCGACCGCATCGTCGGTCTGGAAATGGGTGCCGACGATTATCTGCCCAAGCCGTTCAATCCCCGCGAGCTGCTGGCGCGGATCAAGAGCATCCTGCGCCGGACCCGCAACGCGCCAGCCGAACCGGGCGAGGCGCGGCGCTTTCAGTTCGCCGGCTGGACCCTGGACGTCGCCGATCGTCAACTCACCGCTCCAGATGGCGTGCTGGCGCCGCTGGGCGCCAGCGAATATCGCCTGCTGCGGGTGTTCCTGGAGCATCCGCGCCGGGTGCTGAGCCGCGATCGGTTGCTGGATTTGACCCAGGGCCGCGAGGCCACGCCGTTCGACCGCAGCATCGACGTGCAGGTTAGCCGGCTGCGCCGCCGCCTGCGCGACGATCCGCGCGAGGCGACGCTGATCAAGACCGTCCGCAACGAAGGCTATCTGCTCGCGGCCCAAGTGCATCGAGAGTTCTGATGCGTCTGCTGCCCCGCTCGCTGTTCGGCCGCCTGCTGTTATTGCTGATGGTCGGTCTGAGCGTCGCCCAGTTGCTCGGCGCCGCGATTCAACTGCGCGACCGCGATCAGGCGCTGTACCAGGCCATCGGGTTCAACATCGCCCAGCGGGTGGCGGCCATCGTGGAACTGCTGGACGATCTGAGCGAGCCGGAACGCCGGCGCATCGTCGCCGCCCTGGATCTACCGCCGACCCGGCTTGGTCTGGATGAGCCTTGGTGGCAGGCCAGCCCGGACGAAGGAGCGCGCGCCGTGCTGTTCGAGCGCCTGTTGCGCCGGCAACTGGGCGTGGATCGGTCCCTACGGGTGGCCATCACCGAATTCGCGCCCGATCCGGACTGGCGACCCCACTGGCGGCGGCGCGATGCCGATTCATCCCGCGAGCCGCGCCCGGAATCCCGGCGGCTGCGGATGCAGGCCCTGGGTTTACGGGATTTCGTGGTGCAGGTCGGATTGCGGGACGGCGCGGTGGTCACCTTCCGCCACCATCTGCCGGAGGAAGCGCTGAGCTGGCCCTACCGAATGCTGGCGGCGTTGCTGGTGTTGTTCCTGTCGGTGGCGGCGCTGGCGGCGCTGGCGGTGCGGGCCTTGATCCGACCGCTCCGGGTGCTGGCCGACGCCGCCGGGGAACTCGGCCGCGACATCCGCCGCCCGCCGCTGGCCGAGAGCGGACCGCTGGAGGTCCAGCGCGCCGCGCGGGCCTTCAACACCATGCAACGGCGACTGATTCGCTACATTGAGGACCGCGACCGGATTCTGGCCGCCGTCTCCCACGATCTCAAGACGCCAATCACCCGCTTGCGGCTGCGGACGGAGCTTCTTGAGGATTCGCCGCTGCGGGAGAAATTTCAGGCCGATCTCGACGAGATGCAGGGGATGGCGCAAGCCTCTCTGGATTTCCTGCGCGGCGGCGATGACGCCGAACCGTTGGCGGCGGTCGATCTCGACGCCCTGCTGGAGTGCTTGCAGGAGGAAGCCGAGGATACCGGCCGCGAGGTGCGCATCGTCGGTTCGGCCCGCCGGCCGCTGCGCTGCCGGCTGTCGATGTTGAAGCGTTGCCTGAACAATCTATTGGAAAACGCGCTCAAATACGGTCGATGCGCTGAAATCAGCGTGACCGATGGGTCGGAGCGTCTGACCCTGATCGTCCGCGATCGAGGCCCCGGCATTCCGGAGACGGAGCTGGAGCGGGTGTTCGAGCCGTTCTACCGGCTGGAAGGCTCGCGCAGCCGCGACACCGGCGGCGCCGGCCTGGGGCTGAGCATCGCCCGCAACATCGCCCGCGCCCACGGCGGCGAGTTGCGCCTGCGCAACCATCCCGATGGCGGGCTGGAGGCGGTGCTGGAACTCCCGCGCTGAGTTTGCTAACGATACGACGACCTTTCATACCCATCTGATGGAGGATGCTTCCATGTCCCGATGGCTGTTGCTTTTGTCGAGCATGCTGGCTCCGGTCGTGGCCGGGGCGGCGATTGAAACCAAAACGGTCGAGTACCAGCAGGACGAAACCCGGCTGATTGGTTATCTGGCCTACCCCAGGGAGGCGAAAGGACCGCTGCCGGGCGTGCTGGTGGTGCATGAATGGATGGGGTTGAACGATTACGCCAAGCGCCGCGCCGAGCAACTGGCGGACCTGGGCTATGTGGCTTTCGCCGCCGACATCTACGGCGACGGCAAAGTCGCCGCCGATATCGAGGAAGCCGGCAAGCTGGCCGGTTCCTTCAAGGGCGACCGACCGTTATTCCGGGCGCGAGTCGCCGCTGGCCTGGAGACCCTCAAGGCGCAACCGCTGGTGGATTCCGGCAAGGTGGCGGCGATTGGCTATTGCTTCGGCGGGACCGCCGTGCTGGAGCTGGCGCGCGGTGGGTCCGAGGTGGCTGGCGTGGTCAGCTTCCACGGCGGGCTGGACACGCCGACCCCCGAGGATGCAAAAAATATTCGCGCCAAGGTGTTGGTGCTGCATGGGGCGGACGATCCGCTCGTGCCGCCCGCCGAAGTCCTGGCGTTCGAGGAAGAGATGCGCCAGGGCGGGGTGGACTGGCAGCTCATTGCCTACGGCGGCGCGGTCCATGGCTTCACCAATCCGGCCAACGGCGCTGACCCCAGCGGCCGGGGCGTGGCCTACCAGGCTGCGGCCGACGCCCGGTCCTGGACGGCGATGCGGCAGTTTTTCGCGGAGTTGTTCGAAGACCATTGATCTTCGCTGATCCCGACCGTCAACACGCCCCCTTCGTTGCAGGGGGCAAGCATGTGAGGTTCGGGCCGTGACCGGAATTACCCAGCCGTCCGCCGCAGCCGGCCGCGCTTGAGATGCACGAGCAACAGGGAAACCGCCGCCGGGGTCACGCCGGGAACGCGGCTGGCCTGACCCAGGGTGCGCGGCTGATGCCGGCTCAGCTTCTCCCGCACCTCCCGCGACAGCCCCTGAACCGCGGCGTAATCCAGATCGGGCGGCAGCGCCAGTTGTTCGTGGCGGCGCTGGCGGTCGATCTCTTCCTGTTGCCGCTCGATGTAACCGGCGTACTTGGCCTGAATCTCCACCTGTTCGGCTACCCGCGGATCGACCGCGCCGGGACCGACGCCGGGCAGACTCAGCAACCCCGCATAATCCACCTCGGGCCGGCGCAGCAGCTCGACCGCCCGGGTTTCCCGCGCCAGCGGCCCCTGCAACACCCGTTGCGCGTCGGCCTCGCTCAATTGCGCCGGCCGCACCCAAACCTCCCGCAAGCGCTGGCTTTCCCGCTCGATGGCCTCGCGCTTGGTCGCGAACGCCGCCCAGCGCGCCTCATCCACCACCCCCAGCCGCCGCCCGATCTCGGTCAAACGCAGATCGGCGTTGTCCTCGCGCAGCAGCAGGCGATGCTCGGCGCGGCTGGTGAACATCCGATACGGCTCGCTGGCGCCGCGGGTGATCAGGTCATCGACCAGCACCCCCAGATACGCCTCCTCGCGGCCCGGCCACCACGGCGCTTCATCCTTGATCCACAGTCCGGCGTTGATCCCCGCCAGTAGACCCTGCGCCGCCGCTTCCTCGTAGCCGGTGGTGCCATTGATCTGGCCGGCGAAGAACAGTCCCTGGAGCGAGCGGGTTTGCAGCGAATACTCCAGATCGCGCGGATCGAAGAAGTCGTATTCAATCGCATAACCGGGCCGGGTCAGATGGGCGTTCTCCAAACCCTGGATCGACCGCACCAGCGCGTATTGAATATCGAACGGCAGGCTGGTGGAGATGCCGTTGGGATAGACCTCGTGGGTATCCAGTCCCTCCGGCTCCAGGAAAATCTGATGCGAGTCCTTGTCGGCGAAGCGGTGGATCTTGTCCTCAATGGACGGACAGTAGCGCGGTCCGACCCCCTCGATCACCCCGGCGAACAGCGGCGAGCGGTCCAGACCACCCCGAATCAGCTCGTGAGTCTGGGCGCGGGTGTGAGTGATCCAACAGGAGATCTGCCGGGGATGTTCCGCTGTGGAACCGAGATAGGAGAACACCGGACAGGGGTCGTCGCCCGGCTGCTCGATGAGTCGCGCGTAATCGATGGTCCGCCCGTCCAAGCGCGGCGGCGTCCCGGTCTTGAGCCGGCCGACCCGCAACGGCAATTCCCGCAGCCGCGCCGCCAGAGCGTTGGCCGGCGGATCGCCGGCGCGTCCGCCTTCATAATGGTCCATACCGACGTGAATGCGCCCGGCCAGGAACGTGCCGGCGGTCAACACCACCGCCCCGGCGCTGAAACGGACGCCGCTCTGGGTGACCACGCCGGTCACCCGTTCGCCCTCGACGAGCAAGTCGGTCGCGGCCTGCTGGAAGACCCGCAGATTCGGCTGATTCTCGATCAGCGTTCGCACCGCCGCCTTGTACAGCGCCCGATCTGCCTGACAGCGGGTGGCGCGCACCGCCGGCCCCTTGCGGCTGTTGAGGATGCGGAACTGGATGCCGGCCCGGTCGGCGGCGCGGGCCATCACCCCGCCGAGGGCGTCGATCTCCTTGACCAGATGGCCCTTGCCGATTCCGCCGATGGCCGGATTACAGCTCATCGCGCCCACGGTCTCGATGGTGTGGGTCAGCAATAAGGTGCGCAGACCCATCCGCGCCGCAGCCATGCTGGCCTCGGTGCCGGCGTGGCCGCCGCCGATCACAATCACATCGAAAGGTTCAGGGTAGCGCATGGTTATATTCACATGGAATAAAGATATAGAGACTCATTCCTTTTGGATTTATCAATTCGTTGCTAAGGTATACAGAATGAGGGGGATGTGCAGTGTACTCGTTCAGCCTCGTCCAGTCCCAAAGCCCAAGACCCCAGGTAGGTCGTCATGAGTCAGGCTCAGCAGATACCGGTAGATGCTCAATTTCAATCCCAGGACCAAGCCGCGCCTCCATGGTTCGATCTGGCGGCGATGAATCAGGAAATGAACCCACTCCGCGCCGAGCAGCGGGTGGCCTGGACGCTGGAGCATTTCCCCGGCCGCGTGGTTCTGACCTCCAGTTTCGGCGCGCAATCGGCGGTTTGCCTGCACATGGTGACCCACCAGCAGCCGGATATCCCCGTGGTGCTGGTGGATACCGGTTACCTGTTCCCGGAAACCTATCGGTTCATCGACGAG
>DAIRDI010000028.1:0-17183 GCA_036796235.1 Candidatus Competibacteraceae bacterium
CTGTTTCCATTATCCTATTGCCGCCACTACCCTGGATATTGCTCATGCGTAAAATTCTGTTGGTCGTCGTTGTTTGGTTCGCTACTGGAGCGCTGGCCAGCGAGCCGGCTCCGCCTTCTCCGGCCGAGTCCGCCTCCGCTCGCCAACCGGATTTGACCCGGATGCAGGCCGCCCTGAACGGAGCGCGGCCCGATAGCGTGACCCCGACGGTGATTCCGGGACTGTACGAAATCGTCCTGGGCGGTCAGGTGCTATATCTGAGCGCGGATGGCCGGTTCGTGGTGCAGGGGGAGATTCTCGACCTGGATACCCGCGCCAACCTCACCGATAACCGCCGCGGCGAGCTGCGTGGTAAGGCCATCGAAGCGGTCGGCGAGGACAATATGGTGATTTTTGCTCCCGAGGGTCCGGTCAAACATACGGTTACGGTGTTCACCGACATCGACTGCGGGTACTGCCGCCGGATGCACGAACAGATGCCGACCTATCACAAGGAGGGCATCAAGATACGCTACCTGTGGTTCCCGCGCGAGGGGGTCGATTCCGCGTCGTTCGCCAAGTCGGTAGGGGTCTGGTGCGCCGCCGACCGCCTGGACGCGATGACCCGCGCCAAGCGCGGCGAGGAGATCGAACGCAAAACTTGCGAGAATCCGGTCCAGGCGCAATACGAACTCGGCCAGCAACTCGGGGTTCGCGGTACGCCCAGTCTGATTTTGGAATCCGGCGAGATGCTGCCCGGCTATGTGCCGCCCGCCCAATTGGCGGAACTGCTGGCGGCGCGCAAGGCCCCCAAACCGCCGACCCAGCCCTGAGAAATCGTACAAACGCTCCCCTCAAGCGGTTGCCGAGCCCCCGCCCACCGGTGGGGGAGCACCGCGATTGAGTTGGATTCTTGGGTGGGACGCGTGGGATCGGGTCAAACTGAACCGATCGGCAAAACTTGGCCATCCCCCAGTCATTTTTTTCATTCCCGCAGATTCATGGCCCGGCCGCGACTGCCGCGATCCCATGACCCCGCCTCCAGCAAGATCCCTCCTTCAGACCTCTCTTTGATTCTGTCAGGTTGTTTTTCAAGCCTAATTTATGGGCTTTCGTTCCATTCCTCATATTTAAATCGATTGGTACAAATTTTGTACATTCAGCGGTGAGGATTGGAAAAAGCCGCGCCTTGCCCAACTTTTTCTTGGATCAACTCGAACGCTCGAGGTATTGGGCCTTCAAGCATTGCCCGCATGGGGTTTTGGGGTTGCGATCAGCTGCAAGACGGCGGATGGGATTCGGATCCCCGACTCACCTCCACACCTCTCAACCAGGTTTGATCCAACATGAAGAGTCAGAACGGTTTCACCCTGATCGAGTTGGTGGTGACGCTGGCGGTCGCCATGATCATCCTCACGGTAGGAGTGCCAAGCTTTACAACCATCCTACGCAATGCCGCCCTTACGGCAACGGCGAATGACCTGGTGGGCGCCCTCAACCTGGCCCGGTCGGAAGCGGTCAAGCGCCGCGTGCCGACGCGGCTGTGCAAGAGCAATGATGGCGTCTCCTGCGCCACCAGCGCCGATTGGGAAGCAGGCTGGCTGGTGTTCGCGGACGACGACCGCAACGGCGTGCCGGCCACTGCGGAAATCATCCGAGTTTATCCGGCGCTCGCTAACGGCTACACCCTGCGCGCGAACGGCAATTTTGGTCACTGGGTGGAGTTTCAGCCGACCGGCGCCACTCTCGGCAGCAGCGGCAACAGCGATACCTTCCGGCTGTGCCACGGTGCCGGTGTGGACTTTTCGCGGTCGGTCGATGTGGCGCCGAGCGGTCGCGTGCAAGTGGCCGGGCCAGCCACGGTCTGTCCGTGAGGATCCAGCGATGAAGGCTTCCCGGAACAACCGCGGTTTTACCCTGCTGGAGGTTCTGGTTGCCGTGGTCGTGCTGTCGATCGGCCTGCTCGGCGCGGCGGCGCTCAACACGACCACCATTCGCTCCAACCATGGCAGTCTCCTGCACAGCCAGGCTTCGCTACTGGCGGTGGAAATCGTCGAGCGGATGCGTTTGAACGCGGCACAGGCGCGGGCCGGAGCCTATGACTTCGCGTTGAATGATCTGTCGCCGACCACCGTGTTCGATTGCGAGGCCGCCAACGCCAACTGCACGGCCAACCAGCTGGCCGATTTCGACCGCGCCCGCTGGGCCGCCCGAACGAGCGCTCTGCTGCCGAGCGGCGACGCGGCCATCGCGACCGACGCCACGGTCGATCCGGCGCGAGTGGTCGTGACCCTCCAGTGGGATGACAGTCGGGGACAGTTGGCGCCGGTGACCCAGGATTTTTTCTTCAACCTGCCCGGCCTGTGACGCCACCGTGAAAAGCTCCTGTTTATCGGCCGTCGCCCATCAGCCCATACGCCTCGCTCGAGAGCGCGGTTTTTCCCTGATCGAAATACTCGTGTCGCTCGTCCTGGGATTGATCGTGCTGGCCGGAATAATGCAAGTCTACCTGAGCAACCAGCAAACGACGCGCTACCTGCGGGGCATGGCCAACGTGCAGGAGAACGGTCGTTTTGCCTTGGATCTGCTCGCCCGCAACCTGCGCATGGCGCGTTACAACGATCCCGATACGGCGCTCGATCCGGTTGCGGCGTTCGCCCCCACCGCCCCCGATACGTCCGGTTTGTTCGGTGTCGACGGCGCGAGCGGCGCGCCCGACACCCTCATTACGCGTTTCGAGGGGGGCAACAATATCCGCGATTGCCTGGGCAACCTGGTGGCGGCATCGACGGCGGTGCAAAACACCTTCACCGTCAATACCAGTGCCGGGGAACTCAATTGCGCGTCGCGTCACAGCAGCAGCGTCACGGTCCTCACCCAACCCCTGGCCACGGGCATCGAGAACCTGCGGGTCTTGTATGGCGTGGATACCAGCGGCGACCGCATCGCCAACCGCTATACCACCGCGGCCGGCGTGGGGAACTGGGGCAACGTGGTCAGCTTGCGAATCTCGTTGCTGGTGAATTCCGAAATCGAAGTCCTGCCGCAAGCGGGCACGGTCTGCCTGGGTTGTAGCACGTTCGCGCCCCCCGCCGACCGGCGCGTTCGCGGCGAGTTCACCACGACGGTGGGATTAAGGAATTTCTAATATTTTGATTTTATATGATTTTATAATCTGGCTTCGAACCTTCAGGAGCAACAACTGATGAATAAAACCCCAAAAGTGTTTCAATCGATGCGCGCTTCTTCAGCCCGGCAACGGGGTGCGGCGCTGATCGTCGGGCTGGTGTTGCTGGTGCCGGTCACGCTCGTGGCGACGGCTGTCGCCGAACGCAACGTCTTCGACAACAAGATGGCCGCCAACCAGCGCGATGGCATGCGGGCGCTGTACATCGCCGAAAGCGGCGCCGAGCAAGCCATCGCCAACCTGATGGCGAACGGCACCTGGCAGGTGTTTAACAGCGTGCTGGCCGATGGCAACAATCTGGGTCTGAATGATGTGTCGTTCGGCGGGGGCGCTTACACCGTCCTCCTGGTCGATAACGATGATGGTGACAGCAATCCCGCCAGAGACGCAGACGGGCGGGTCATCCTGCGCGCGCTGGGCAATTTTGGGGCCGCCAACCGCGAAGTCGCGGTGGCCATCAGCCGCCAGGGACAGCCCTCGGAATACGCCATCCTCACCAAGAAACACTTGAAAATCAACGGCGAAATGCAACTGAC
The DNA here is from genome assembly GCA_036796235.1 of Candidatus Competibacteraceae bacterium. Classification (GTDB taxonomy): domain Bacteria; phylum Pseudomonadota; class Gammaproteobacteria; order Competibacterales; family Competibacteraceae; genus REEE01. Next base: position 3,703 of record DAIRDI010000028.1, read on the forward strand.
CGGCAGCAATTCCCGCGTTCACAGCAATACCTCCATCGAGATCCCGGGTAATCCAAGGATCGACGGCATGGTCTCGAGCGTCGGCTCGATCAGCATCTCCGGTAGCCCGACCCTCGGCGGACAAAACCCCAACGCTCCCCCGGTCGACATTCCACACATTTATCCGCCCGATTTCCGAGCCGACGCCAACTTCATTTTCACCAAGGACTGCAAGGTGAAGCGCGCCAGCGATAACGTTGTACTGGCCGATGCATCGACCGGCAAATGGCACGGCTGGGACTGTGCCAGCGGCGACAAATGGACCATGGGCGACAGCAGCCCCAGCGGTGGCCTGCAGAATGGCTTCATCTACGTCGAGGGCAATGCGGTGATCTCCGGTAGCCCGACCGCCGACTGGAACCTGACGTTGGTCACCGAAGGCTACATCGAAGTGAGCGGTAATCCGAATTTCGAGGCGTTCGGCAACCATGCGACCGACCCGGACGCGACCTCGCTGCGGCCCGAGGTGCGGGATTTGCTGTTCGTCGCCGGCAACGACCTGAAGATCAACGGCAATCCCTCCCAGAAGTTCCACGGCGTTATGGCCGCGCACATGGAGGTCTCGGTCAGCGGCAACCCGAATTACCAGGGCCGGATCATTGCCGAGAATGGGGCCGGCCAGGAGGTCACGACCGGCCAGACCCCCGAGAACATCGTCGACCAGAATGAGTTCAGCGGCAATCCGACTCAGATCAACAACCGGGTCTCGCCGTGGGATCCGGTCAGCGTCCGCCGGATCGCCTGGCGCGAGAGTGTTTAACCGGCTGCGATCTGGAAAGTTTTTCCAGTTCTATTTTTCCATGGTTACAAGGAGATTTTCGGATCAAGAAAAGTGGTATAAATTTCTGGCTGGCAATTCGAATGTCACGTCGAGTTGCTCCGTCGCGCAGCCGAGTGGCTAGAGTCGAGCCACGAGGCTGGTCGAACCCCATCGCCCAGGTCCAGTCGCTCATGTTCTTCGGTCAGAAAATCCATCCGCTCAATTTTGATTCCGCCGACGCGCTGGCCATTGTTGATGATGCCGTCGAACTGTCCGGCCCTGGCGTCCGCTTGCGCATCGATTGCGCCGAAATTTTCGCAGGCTGCCTGCGGCTGCGGTTCCACAATGCCGCCGTCGCCGACCCGCGCCAACATTCCGACGCGGTCTCGCCGGAATGGCGGACAGGGCAACCGGTAGCGCCTCGGCTGGCAGGTGACACGGCGGTCTTCGCCACGGCGGCGGGACGGGTCGATCTCAGCGCATCCCACCTGCGCCTGGAATTGGCCGGCTTTACGTTGGAAACCGGCGCTGGGGGCATTGGAACGTGCGGTGAAGCGTTGCAACTCGCCTTCGACATGACTGAAGTGGATGGCTGTTACGGCTTCGGCGAGCGCACCAAGCGCCTCAACAAACACGGCGACAGCGCCGACTGCCTCACCGTGGATGTGGTGGCGGTATTCCGCCACACCTACGCCCGCGACGACTACGATCCGACTTATGTGGCCATTCCCTTCGCTATCCTGAAGTCCGGCGAGCGGTTTCTGGGGCTGTTCTTCGACAACCCCGGGCGGACCATCATGGACGCCGGCAAGAATCCACCCGGCCGGTTCGGCTATCAATCCCTGGGGGGCAACACCGATCTCTATGCGCTCGCCGGCCCCGGCCTGCCGGACGTAGTCCGGCGTTATGCGGCGCTGACCGGGCGGGGACCGCTGCCGCCCCTGTGGGCGCTGGGCTACCATCAGTGCCGCTGGAGCTACCGAAGCGAAGCGGAACTCCGGGACCTGGTCGCCCGCTTCGCCGCCGCCGACGTACCGGTCAGCGCCCTGTGGTACGACATCGACTACATGGACGGCTTTCGGCTGTTTACCTGGGACCGTGCCGAATTTCCCGATCCCCCGGCCCTGAATCGCGATCTTCAGGCCGCCGGCATCCGCGCCGTGACGATTGTGGACCCCGGCGTGAAACGCGAGCCGGGTTACCCGGTTTACGACAGCGGGCGGGAGCGCGCGGCGTTCTGCCAGACGGCGAGCGGCCGTGAGTACGTGGGCAAGGTGTGGCCGGGCGACACGGTGTTTCCCGACTTCACCCTGGAGGCCACCCGCGACTGGTGGGCCGGCTGGCTGGCGGAGTTTCTGCACGAGAGCGCGGTGGACGGGGTGTGGCTGGATATGAACGATCCCGCCACCGGCTACAGCCGCACCGAGGAGATGCGCTTCCAGCACGGTGCGATCCCCCACGACCGCTATCACAACCAGTACGGTCATTTCATGGCGATGGCCAGCCGCGCGGCCTGCGACCGACTCGACCCCGACGGCCGGCCGTTCCTGTTGACCCGCAGCGCCTGCGCCGGAACGCAGCGCTACAGTGCGGTGTGGACCGGCGACAACGCCAGCAACTGGAAGCACCTGCGCATGGCCTTGCCCTGTTCGCTGAATCTGAGCCTGTCCGGAGTGGCGTTCAACGGGCCGGACGTGGGCGGTTTCATGGAAGACGCCAATGCCGAGCTGCTGGTGCGCTGGCATCAGGCTTGTTGCCTGTTTCCGTTTTTCCGCAACCATTCCATCCGCCATTCCCGCTACCAGGAACCCTGGCAATTCGGCCCCGAGCCGCTGGCGGCCATGCGCGGCGCAATTCGCACCCGTTACCGGTTGCTGCCTTATCTGTACCAGTATTTTTTCGCGCACTGGCGGGACGGCGATCCGATCATCCGCCCGTTGCTCTATCATTACGCAGGTCCGGAATACGCCGATATGGACGATCAATACCTGCTCGGCGACGCGCTGTTGGTCGCCCCGATTCTGTACGGTGAAGGTCAGGGTCCGGAAAGCACCCGTCACGGCGTGAAATATCAGGAACGGCCGGTGCGCCTCCCGCCGGGTTGGTGGTTCGACTTGAATCGCGGCGCGTGGGTCGAGGGCGACCGGGTGCTGGCCTACGCCGCCGCCCTGGACGAATTGCCGCTGTTCGCCCGCGATGGGGCGGTATTGCCTTACTACGCCGGCCCGCTCCACAACAGCGTCATGGACCTTAGCGCGGTCGAACTGCATCTGTTCTGCCGCGACCGGCCGGCGCGCGGCGATTACCTGGTGGACGACCGGGAAACGCGGCGCTACCAAACCGGCGCTTACGGCATCGCCGGGATTACGGCGGAGGTCGACGGCGAGCGGTTGCGGGTGACCATCACCGAAACCGGCGCCTATCCACGAGACACCGTGACCTTCACTCCGGTGCTTTACGGCCATCCGGAAGCGCGGGAACTGGAAATGACGGTCGATGGCCGGGGGACGGTCCGCTCGTTGCGAGCCGGCGAGCGGGAGTGGCTGTGCCGGTCATGGCCGGTGCGGATGTAAGAGTCAACCCGAGCGACGGCGTCGATCGCTGGCGCCGCAGAGGATCGAAACCATGGCGACCTTCACGATCACTGGCGATGTAGACCCGTTTTTGCATGTCTCGCTGCACAAGGGCGAGTGGATTTACTGTGAATCGGACGCGATGGTGATGATGGAAGACACGCTCGACCTGACCGGGCGCATGACCGGCGGCCTGGGCAGCGCGCTCATGCGCCGGTTCGCCAACGGTGAATCGTTTTTCCAACAGCACATCGAAGCGAATCGGGGCGAGGGGGACTGCCTGCTGTCGCCGGTGTTGCCGGGCACGATGCAAGTGCTGGAAGTCGGCGCGACCAGTTACCTGATCAGCGACGGCGCGTTCGTGGCCGCCGAAAGCGGTGTGAATTTGCGCGTCCGCACCCAGAGTCTCGGTAACGCGCTGTTCGCCCAAACCGGCGGCTTCTTCGTCGGCGAGGCCACCGGCAACGGCCAGTTGGTGGTCTCCGGTTTCGGCTCTGGCTTTATCCTGGAGGTGGCGCCGGGCAAGGACATGATCATCGATAACGCGCATGTGGTGGCCTGGGACAGCCAGTTGCGTTACGAGATTTCCGTGCCCAACCAGCAGGGCGGCGGGCTGTTCAACCGGCTGGTCAGCAGCGTGACCAGCGGCGAAGGCCTCGTGCTGCGCTTCTCCGGACAGGGGAAAGTGGTCATCTGCTCGCGCAACCGCGATGCCTTCGTGAGCTGGATGCGCGGCGAAATCCGCGGTAGTCGGACGAACCGGTAAGATGACCGATACCGTCAGGCGCGCCGGAATGCGGGGTAAGCCATTGCCGCGTGCGGTGATTTCCATTAGCTTTATCACCCGGATAAAACGCTGGAGGTAACGCGGCCCGGAAGACTGGCGTCGTTGCTGCTATGCTTGACCCGTAACCAATGGTTCTGATTCCACGGCCGCGTATTTAAAGATCCGCGGTCCCGAAGCACGAGGAAGCATCCCGAATGAAAGTCAATGTCAGCGTTGAAGCCACTGCTCAGGAGATGCGCGAGTTTTTGGGTCTGCCGAACGTGCAGCCCCTGCAGGAGGAAATGTTGCAGTCCCTCCGCGACAACATCAAGCGCGGCGCGGTCAACTTCGACGCCCTTGGGTTGCTAAAACCGATGTTTCCCACCCAGTTCCACTCGATGGAAATGGTGCAGAAATTTTGGGAAGCGGTCGCCAAAGCCAGTGCTTCGACCAACAAGGATATGGCCGATCCCAAAACCGGCGGCGGAGCGGAGCCGAACGACAAGGTCGCGCCGCGCGACGGCGCCGAATAATCATGATGAGGCGCCCGAAAAAAAGCAGCCGATGATCGGGAGAGCGGAGATGGCGAACAAGATTCTGGTGGTGGATGACGAACCGAACATCGTCCTGTCCTTGGAATTTCTAATGAAACAGGCGGGATTCCAGGTGCGGACCGCCGCCGATGGAGAGGCGGCGCTGGCCGCCATTGCGGCCGAGTTGCCCGACCTGATCCTGCTCGATGTGATGATGCCGCGCAAGAACGGCTACGAAGTCTGCCAGGCGATCCGCGCTAACCCGGATTGGAAGGCCGTTCGCATCATCATGTTGACCGCCAAGGGTCGCGAGGTCGAGCGAGAGAAAGGGTTGGCGCTGGGCGCCGACGACTACATCACCAAACCGTTCTCGACCCAGGAAGTCGTGGAGCGGGTCCGCGAGTTGCTGGCGGAAACGGATTGAACCATGGGTTACCGGGTCAAGCTTTGGCTGCTGCTCCTGTTTCCAGCCAGCCTGACATTGGCTTTCCTGGGCTGGCTGGGCTGGCAGGTGTTCCAGGTGGTGCCCGATCCCATCCAGCGCGACCAGACTCTGCTGTGGGTGGCGCTGGCGGCGTTTGCTATTTTCGGCGGGATGACCGTGGCGTGGGCCATGCTCGACTGGTACTGTTTCATTCCGCTCGGCGCCTTGGCCCGCGGCGCGCGGATCATCACCCGCAGCAATCCCGGCTACATGATGGAGTTACCCAAGGATCATTGGTTGGGCGCGTTTCCGGCGATGTTGCGAGAACTGGGCGACGCCCTACACAAGGCCCGTCGCGAGGTCGCCGCCGCCACCGTCATCGGCACCCGCGAGATCGAGGAGCAGAAGGCCCGGCTGGAAACCGTGTTGCGCGAGTTGTCGGAAGGGGTGCTGGTCTGCGATAGCGAGGCGCGCATCCTGCTCTATAATCCGGCGGCGGCCAAGCTGCTGCCCAACCGCGAGGCGCTGGGTCTGGGCCGCTCGCTGTACGATTTATGGACTCGCGCCCCGGTCGAAAGCACCCTGCGCCTGCTGCGCTACCGCCAGCAAACCAGCGGCGACGACAAACCGGATAGCGACGCTGAATTCGTCTGCGCCGCCGTGGACGACGAAACCATGCTCCACTGCCGGATGAGCCTGTTGCCGGATACGGGCGACCGCGGCTCCACATTCATCGTCACCTTCCGCGACGTGACCCACAAGGTGGATCGTTCCCTCCTCAAGACCCGGACCGAGGATTTGCGCCGACCCTTGGCCAACCTGCGCGTGGCCGCCGAAAACATCATGAATTTCGAGGACATGGATCAGGCGCAGCGCAAAGTGTTCCAGCGGATGATCGTGGAGGAAAGCGAGCGGCTCAGCCAGCGTCTGCAAGAGCTGACCTACGAACTGCGCAATCTGTACGCCACCCGCTGGCCGATGAACGACGTGTATTCCGCCGATTTGATCGGCAGCGTCATTCATCATCTGGAGCCGGGCGACGCGTTGCGAGTCAAGCTGATCGGGATGCCGCTCTGGCTGAACGTGGACAATCACTCGATCATGTTGCTGCTCAAATCCCTGATCGAGCATCTGTACGCCATCAAGGTGAGCGATACTTTTGAGATTGAATGCCTGCTCGGCAACCGGCGGGTTTACGTGGATATCATCTGGCCGGGCCTGCCGGTGCCCACCGACCAGTTGGAGGGTTGGTTGAGCGAACACGTCCAGGATCTGGTGGGCGCGACCACGGTGGGCGAAGTGCTGCGCCGGCACAACAGCGATTTGTGGAGTCAGTCGCACCGCCGGTCCGGCTACGCTCTGCTGCGCTTGCCCTTGCCCGCCTCCCCGCGTCAGTGGAAAGAGGCGGCCGAGACCTTGCCGGAACGGCCGGAGTTCTACGACTTCGCGCTGGCCGAACATCGCATGGAATGGGGCGACCTCCTCAATTATCCGCTGGCGGCTCTTTCCTACGTGGTGTTCGATACTGAGACCACCGGCCTGAACCCGTCCAAGGGCGATGAGATCATCCAGATCGCCGGAGTGCGCATCGTCAACCGTCGGGTGTTGGCCGGTGAGATTTTCGACCAGTTGGTCAACCCGGGCCGGCCGATCCCCAAAGCCTCGATCCGCTTCCACGGCATTAGCGATGACATGGTCAAGGACAAGGCCGATCTTTCGGTGACGCTGCCGCAGTTCCGCGCCTTCGTCGGCGACGACCGAACCGTCCTGGTGGCGCACAACGCCGCCTTCGACATGAAGTTTCTCAAGCTCAAGGAGCATAAGCTGGGAATACGTTTCGGCAATCCAGTCCTGGACACGCTGCTGCTGTCCGGCTTTCTGCACGACTACACCGACGATCACACGTTGGACGCCATCGCCGATCGGTTGGGCGTGGACGTATACGGTCGTCACACCGCGCTGGGCGACGCGCTGGTGACCGCGCAGATATTCCTCAAGCTGTTGGATCTGTTGGAAGCGCAAGGGGTCACTACGCTGGGCCAAGCCTTGGAAGCATCCGACCGGATGGTGGAAATTCGCAAGACGCAAGCGCATTTTTGAGGGTGGAAGAGGTAATCCACGGAAATCTTCCCCCGTCCCCTTCACCCGTTCCTCTTTTTACCCCCGATCATGCGGCAACAATCCAAGGAATCCATCGTCATTCTGTTCGTGGCCGGCGCGTTGGCGCTGAACTACCCGTTCCTGGAACTCTTTGATCGCGGGTGGATGCCTTTTGGCATCCCGTTGCTGTATTTGTATCTGTACTTGCTCTGGCTGGTGATTATCGTGCTGCTGATCGTGATCGTGGAGCACTCCCAGATCCGACCGGCAGAACAGGTCCAGCCGGCGGAGCGGGAGCAGCCACCCATGCCCCCTCGGGAGAGCGTTCCCCGGCCGGAGACAGGGGCGATCGACCGGGACGGTTCCGATGATCCGGATCGGCGAGATCACCGCGAATGTTGAGCGACACTTTCATCGTCGCCAGCGCCCTGACCTACATCGGGGTGCTATTCGGTATTGCTTATTACGGCGATCATCGCGCCGACGTCGGTCGGTCGATCATCGCCAATCCCTATATCTACACCTTGTCACTGGCGATCTATTGCACCGCCTGGACCTTTTTTGGCAGCGTCGGCCTGGCGGCCAGCACCGGGGTGTATTTCCTGGCGGTCTACCTGGGTCCGACCCTGATGGCGATGCTGTTCTGGGTCGTGTTGCGCCGCATCGTGCGCATCACCAAGGTCCACCACATCACGTCCATCGCCGACTTCGTTGCCTCCCGCTACGGCAAGAGCAGCCTGCTGGCTGGTCTGGTCACGGTGATCGCCGTGCTCGGCATCCTGCCCTACATCTCGATTCAGTTGAAGGCGATCGCCGTCAGCTTTAACTTGCTGCGCCATTATCCGGAGGTGACGATGGCGACCGCGTCGGTCCAATACCCGGTGTGGGCCGACACCCCTTTTTATGTGGCGCTGGTGCTGATCGTCTTCGCGATTTTGTTCGGGACCCGGCACATCGATAACACCGAACGCCACGAAGGCATGGTGGCGGCAGTGGCTTTCGAATCGCTGTTCAAGCTGGTGGCTTTCGTGCTGGTCGGAATCGTGGTCACTTTCATGGTCTTCGGCGGACCCAGAGAACTGTTTCAGCGGGCGGCGGCGCAACCGGAACTGGTGGCGCTGATGCATTTCGAGGTGGTGCCAGACGGTTACGGCGGGTGGCTATCCCTGACCTTCCTGTCCATGATGGCGTTCCTGTTTCTGCCCCGCCAATTCCAGGTCATGGTGGTGGAGAACGTCAACGAGGCGCATATTCGCAAGGCGATCTGGCTGTTTCCGCTGTATCTGTTCATCATCAATCTGTTCGTACTGCCGATCGCCTTGGGCGGGCGGTTGATTTTCAGTGATGGCGGCGTGGACGCCGATATGTTCGTGCTGGCGCTACCGATGGTCGAACAGATGCCGACCTTGGCGTTGGTGGCGTTTCTCGGTGGGTTTTCGGCCGCCACCAGCATGATTCTGTTCGAAACCATCACCCTGTCCACCATGGTTTGCAACGACTTGGTGATGCCGCTTCTGCTGCGCGCCAACCCGCGCTGGCTGGCCGGTCGCGCCGATCTGTCCGGCTTGCTGCTCGGCATCCGCCGGGCGGGCATCGCGGTGATCATCCTGCTCGGCTACCTGTATTTCCGGTTTGTGGGCGAGACCTATGCGCTGGTGGCCAGCGGCCTGATTTCCTTCGCCGCCGCCGCCCAGTTCGCCCCACCGATCCTGATCGGCCTGTTCTGGAAACGGGCTAACCGGCGCGGCGCGCTGATCGGGCTCAGCGGCGGCTTTTTGGTGTGGCTCTATACCCTGCTGCTGCCGGCCATGGCCCGTTCCGGCTGGATCGATTCCAGCTTTGTCGAGGCGGGACCGCTGGGCATCGAGTGGCTTAAGCCCTATGCCCTGTTCGGGCTCGAAGGCATGAACAACTACATGCATGCGGTGTTCTGGAGCATGCTGGCCAACGTCGGCGGGTTGGTGGCCGGTTCGATGTTGGGCCGACAGGACCCGCTCGAACAGGTGCAGAGCAGCCAGTTCGTCAACGTGTTCGAGCGCCAGCGCCACGACGGCGATTCGTTGCTGTGGCGGGGCGTGGTGGAAACATCGGATTTGTACGACTTGCTGGCGCGTTTTCTCGGCCCGCAACGCGCCAGCGAGGCTTTCGACCGGTACGGCCAAGAGCACGGCGGTTATCCGTTGCAAGCGGACCCCCGGCTGATTCATTACACCGAACGGTTGCTGGCGGGCGCGATCGGCGCGGCTTCGGCTCGGGTCATGATCTCCTCGATCATGATGGGCGAGGTGCTCAGCATTGAGGAGGTCATGACCATTCTCGACGAGAGTTCGCAGGTCATCGAGTACAGTCGCCGCTTGGAACAGAAATCCCGGGAATTGGAGGCGGCTTCCGCTGGTCTTCGTCAAGCCAACGACCGCTTGCGGGAACTCGACCGACTGAAGGACGAGTTCATCTCAACGGTCACCCACGAGTTGCGCACGCCGCTGACCTCAATTCGCGCCTTCTCGGAAATTCTGCTGGCTAATCCCGACATGGACGTGGAGCAGCGCGCCAAGTTTCTGGGCATCATCGTCAAGGAAAGCGAGCGCTTGACCCGGTTGATCAATCAGGTGCTGGACATGGCCAAAATCGACTCGGGCCGGATCGATTGGCGCATTGAGAAAGTCGACCTACGGGCGCTGGTCCAGGACGCCATCAACGCCACCAGCCAACTGTTTTGCGACAAGGCGGTCGCCCTGCGCGAAGAACTGGGCGACGGTCCGGCGACCATCGCCGGCGATCGCGACCGGTTGATCCAGGTGATCATCAACCTGCTGTCGAACGCCGTGAAGTTTTGTCCCGATCGGGGCGGCGAGGTCACCATCCACCTGCGACCGCTCGCGAATCTCTGGCGGATCGCGGTGATCGATAACGGCCCAGGCATCGCTCAAGATCAACACAAACTGATTTTCGAGAAGTTCCATCAGGTGGTCGATACGCATGCTGGCAAACCGCAAGGCACCGGCTTGGGATTGCCGATCAGCCAGAAGATCATCGAGCATCACGACGGGCGGATCTGGGTTGAGAGCGCTCTGGGGCGGGGCGCTACTTTCATCGTGGAACTACCGGGGAAGTAACCTTTTCCTGATCTCACCCGCCGGCGGGGCGGCAAGGTGATTTCAATGCGGCTCGCGGGCGGCCGAGGCGACCCCATCGCCGTCGCACCCCCCCGGCTCGACGCTCTCCGGTCGCCGCTCCCAAGTCGACTGGATTTCGCGGCGGGGATCGCGCGATCCGCAGGCGCGGTGGCCTAGCTGCTGGAGTTTGGTGCCTAATTGATAGCGTCCGGTCTCGCTGCGCTCCACAAAGCGGTGCTCGATCAGAGAGGCCAGAATGCGGAAGGCGGTCGACGGGTGCAGGTCGGTGGCGCTGGCCAGGACTTTGAGGCTGACGGGCTCATCATGGGTGGCGATGGCGTCCAGCAACCGGGAAACCCGGGCAATAACTTGAATCGAGGGAGCTGCGTTGGCTGTCATCCGGTATCCTAACCCGCAAGAAGTGCTACATGTCTCTTGGCGTACGGTGAATATATTGCATTGCACAATAAAATGCTATCGTTTTGCAACCCCGGCGGCGCGCGGAAGGCAACGATGAAGAACTATCTCGATCTGTTGCGGGGGGTGCTCGCCGAGGGAGTCCGCAAGCCGGATCGCACCGGCGTCGGTACTTTGAGCCTGTTCGGCGCGCAGTTGCGGTTCGATCTGCGCGTCGGATTTCCGCTGGTGACCACCAAGCACCTGCACGTGCGGTCGATCGTCCATGAGTTGCTGTGGTTTCTGCGCGGCGATACGCGCCTTGACTACTTGCACCAGCACGGGGTGACGATCTGGGATGAGTGGGCCGATGGCGATGGCGATCTGGGTCCCATTTACGGCAAACAGTGGACCGCCTGGGAAGCCGGGGATGGTCGGCGCATCAACCAGCTCGCCAACGCGCTGGAGTTGTTGCGGCGCGATCCGGATTCGCGGCGGATCGTGGTTTCAGCGTGGAACGTCGGGGAACTGGAGCAGATGCGTTTGTTGCCTTGTCACGTCCTGTTTCAGTTCTACGTCGCCAAGGGCGAGCTGTCCTGCCAGTTGTACCAGCGCAGCGCCGATCTATTTCTGGGGGTGCCGTTCAACATCGCCAGTTACGCCTTGTTGACCCATATCGTCGCCCAGCAGACCGACCTCGAAGTCGGTGAATTCATCTGGACCGGCGGCGACTGTCATTTGTACTTGAATCATTTGGAGCAGGCGCGCCTGCAACTGAGTCGCGAACCCTATCCACCGCCGCGGCTGCGCATCCGCCGCCGGCCAAGGGCGCTTGCTGAATACGGTTACGAAGATTTCGAGATTCTCGGTTACCAGGCGCATCCAGCTATCAAGGCGCCGGTGGCGGTTTGACTGGCATCCCGCCTTCATCGCGGCGCGATTCTATCGGGCACGGAAATTGCTTTAATTCTTGGTGAGTTGGGTGGAACGGGAACGCTTGGAGAGCGTTGTCAGTCTATCAGTTGACCGATCGGTTCACGCACTCGTCAGTCACCGCATCCATTGGGCGCTTCGAGCGGGCTAAGGAGTAAGGCTGCTTGACGGCCGGGATAAATTATGTTGCGATGCAACAATCAAGAATATGAGGTTTTTTAATAATGAATGTTTACAGGGTCGTCGAGCGAAATCAGGCAGCCAATCTGTTGGCCTTGCAGTGTCTGCTGCGCGTCGGTGGGTTGCTGGGAATCAGTGCGCTCGGTTCGGTGCGCAAGTCGCTGGATACTTATCTGATTTGCCTGCGGCACAGCGCGGATTACGCAAAAAGCGTTCAGGTCACTGACCCGCCGGATAAATGGGTGTCCGGTTATGCCGATGCCATGGTCGAGTGTGTCGAAAAATCCTGGCAGGATTATCGCAACAATCTGCAGATCCTGCTGCTGACCCAGGATGAGGCGTTGATCTGGGTCACCAAGATCGACAAGGCATTGTCCGCCGACTGATCTGGCCCGGTGTGGGGCGTCGTCGTCCGATTCGTCGATATCGACTGGCCTCGGCCACTTGGCGCGGACGAAGCTCGCCGCGCTGGATGAGCCTCATTGGCGCGGTCAGTTTGCTAAACTATAAAAAAATTCTGGTCACAGGTCTATCCCGCCATGACTCCTCAATCCTTGGTACGCAGCGTCCACACCCTGTTTTCCCTGCCCGACGTGGTCCTCCGGGTCAATGCCCTGATCGACGATCCCACGACCCGGATCAGTGACTTGGCCGAGGCGGTTCTGTGCGATCCAGGCTTGGCGGCGCGGCTGTTGCGACTGGTCAACAGCGCCTACTATAACCCACCCTATCGAGTGGGAACGGTCTCGCAGGCCATTATCCTGCTCGGCCAGCACGAACTGCGGAACCTGGTATTAGCGACTGTGGCCGTTGGTCTCTTCAAAGGGTTGCCACCGGAACGGATCAATATGGAGCAGTTTTGGTTGCACAGCATCCTGTGCGGCGTCGCGGCGCGCGGGCTGGCCCGCCGTCGCCATCTCCGCGAAGGCGAGCGGCTGTTCATCGCCGGACTCCTGTACGGCACGGGCAAGTTGGTCTTCTACAGCCAGTGTTCGGATCTGTATCGGGAGGTCCTACAACAGGCTGGCGATGACGAGCGAGCCTGCGTCGCTGCCGAGCGTCAGATTTTCGGCTTCACCTACGCTGATTTGGGGGCTGAGCTGCTCAAGACTTGGCGGCTTCCCGAAAATCTCTACATGGCGGTGGCCCATCATCTCGAACCCGCCAAGGCCCTGGATTACCGGTTGGAAGCCATGATTCTCCATGTCGCCGTTCGGATCGTCAGTAGCCTGCAAGCCGGCGCTGGCGACTCGCCGGCCGCGAGCGATCCCGAGCAGTTCGCGCCTTTGGCTGATTTGTTGGAACTGCCGCCAGAATCGTTGGCTTCGCTGGCCACCGAAATCAATCCGCAGGCCATGGAAATTTTTGGGATTATTCGGTCAGGTTAGACACCGGTTCACTGAAGCGGCCGACCGCATCACCATCCAGTCTGTTACCCGGATCGAATCTCGATCCGCTTCCCCGCCGGTGAACGTCACGAACCGGCCATCATCCTCATCAACTCCGGTCGTCGGTTCCGCCCATCGAAGTGAGCTTGGCGGTCAGTTCCTTGAGTATCCTTGGTACTGTGGCTACAATTTCCAGTTATAGCCACAAATGAGGTAACATTCGTGTACATTGCCGTCCGCGAGTTAAAAAACCACCTTTCCGAATACCTGAAA